>JAYVDN010000246.1:0-12034 GCA_043749385.1 Polaromonas sp. | reverse complement strand
CGGTCGGCGACTGGAAATACGACACGCTGGACCGCCCTTTGCGCCCCGAGCAGGCGATTTTGGGTCTGCGCAAAAACATGGGTCTGTTTGCCAACTTCCGCCCCGCGATTTGCTACAAAGAGCTGGTCGATGCCTCCAGTTTGAAGCCGGAACTGGTCGCAGGTCTTGATATTTTGATCATCCGCGAGCTGACGGGCGACATCTACTTTGGCCAGCCGCGCGGCCGCCGCACCGCGACGGATGGACACTTCCCCGGCGCGGAAGAAGCCTTTGACACCATGCGCTACAGCCGCCCCGAGATTGAACGCATCGCCCACGTGGCCTTCCAGGCCGCCATGAAGCGCGACAAGCGCGTGACCAGCGTGGACAAAGCCAACGTGCTGGAAACCTTCCAGTTCTGGAAAGACATCGTCACCGAGGTGGGCAAGCAATACCCTGAAGTGGCGCTCGACCATATGTACGTAGACAACGCCGCCATGCAACTGGTCAAAGCGCCGAAGAAGTTTGACGTGATGGTGACCGGCAATATGTTTGGCGACATCCTGTCGGATGCCGCCGCCATGCTGACCGGCTCCATCGGCATGCTGCCATCTGCCTCCTTGAACAGCAAAAACCAGGGCCTGTACGAACCCAGCCACGGCAGCGCGCCAGACATTGCTGGCAAAGGCATCGCCAATCCGTTGGCCACCATCTTGTCTGCGGCGATGATGCTGCGTTTTAGCTTGAACCAGATCGAGGCGGCAGACCGGATTGAAGCCGCCGTGAAGAAAGTACTGTCGCTCGGGCTGCGCACGCCCGACATATTTTCAGCCGGTACCACCCGGGTTAGCACCGTGCAAATGGGCGATGCCGTGGTAAAAGCGCTAGGTTAATCGCTACACTATTTATAGCTGCTCCCGCGATATTCTATTGGTCTGCAGCTTAATCAGTACTACAAAAACCGTCTTTTCAGGCGGTTTTCTACGTCCACGCCTTGTCCAGTACGCGTTTACGGAGCCACAAAGTGACGCTGTAAAATTGTGTCCTTATTATTCCTTCGGCTACAATGCGCGCTATGAATGCCAACGTGTCCACCACGAAAATCACCCCCGCCGCTGCGCTGGGCGTGCGCGCGTTCGTTGCTTGCACTAAAACGACCACCATTAAAGGCTAATCCAGCCCGGTTCGTAGCGCCCACCCCGGAGCTAGACGAGCCGGGGGATCAGTCAAACCTGATTTATTTGAAAGGCGAACACAAAATGAAAGTTGGTAACCTGGTAGGCCTCGTAGGCTGGCGCGGCATGGTCGGCTCTGTGCTGATCGACCGCATGATCGCTGAAGGCGATTTTGGCTTGATCGAGCCAGTGTTCTTCTCTACATCCAACGCGGGAGGCAAAGCGCCTGCGCAGGCCAAGAACGAGACCACACTAAAAGACGCTTTTGACATCCAAGCATTGAAAAAATGCGACACCATCATCACCGCGCAGGGCGGTGACTACACCAGCGATACATACCCCAAACTGCGCGCTGCAGGGTGGACGGGCCACTGGATTGATGCTGCATCAACGCTGCGCATGAACGACGATGCGGTGATCATATTGGATCCAGTGAACCTTAACGTGATCCAAAACGCCATGGCCAAGGGCGGCAAGAACTGGATCGGCGGCAATTGCACCGTCAGTTGCATGCTGATGGGCGTAGCTGCGCTTTACAAGGCCGGTTTGGTCGAGTGGATGAGCACCATGACTTACCAGGCAGCCTCCGGCGGTGGCGCGCAGCACATGCGTGAGCTGCTCACGCAATACGGCTCGCTCAACGCTGAGGTAAAAAGCCTGCTTGACGACCCGAAATCAGCTATTTTAGAAATCGACCGCCGCGTCACCGCCAAGCAGCGAGCCCTGAGCGGTGATGAGATTGCGAACTTTGGCGTGCCGCTGGGCGGCAGCATCATCCCGTGGATCGACAAAGACCTAGGCGATGGCATGAGCAAAGAAGAGTGGAAAGGCAGCGCTGAGACCAACAAGATCATGGGTCAAGGCGCGGGCTTTGGCACGGCGGCCACACCGGTGGACGGTTTTTGCATCCGCGTAGGCGCGATGCGCTGCCACAGTCAGGCATTAACCTTCAAACTGAAAAAAGACGTGCCTTTGGCTGACATTGAAGCCATGATTGCGGCTGACAACCAATGGGTGAAAGTGGTGCCTAACACCAAAGAGGCGACTCTGAAGGATCTGACCCCTGTGGCAGTAACGGGCACGATGACAATTCCTGTGGGCCGCATCCGTAAAATGGCCATGGGGCCAGAGTATGTGGGCGCGTTCACCATTGGCGACCAACTTCTGTGGGGCGCTGCTGAACCGTTGCGCCGAATGTTGCGTATTTTGCTGGCTAACTAAGCCGCCTAAATCTCTACGCGCGAAAAAGTTAGTATTCACCAACAAACTTATCTCGCCACACCAGCGTGTGGTAACTACACGTTACCATACGTTGTCCATAGACAACAAAGTCTAAATGTAACGCGGGGCAAACACAGCGTATCAAAACTTAAACACCGTCTTAGCTTGTCAAGCTAACGTGTTGATGTTAACGTTGTTTTTCACAAATATGTGTTGAGGTTTTTGTGCACACAACTATGAAAAATTCACCATCAGGGCGCTCGTTCGGTCTGGTTCCAGACGCTAACCGTAACGCTCCCCGTTGGATTAGCCCGCTCAGCGCTTGGCGCACGCCCGTCGCCGCTGCGGTGTTGGCTTTGGCGATGGGCTTTGCTGCGCAAGATGCGAGTGCCTTGGCGCTTGGCCGGGTCAACGTTTTGTCCGCTCTGGGCGAGCCTTTGCGCGCCGAGGTGGACGTGCCAGACATCAATGCCGATGAGGCCGCCAGCCTTCGCACGTCTGTAGCGGGCCCAGATGCTTTCAAAGCCGCTGGTTTGGAATACAACCCAGCCCTTAGCAGTGTACAAATTAGCCTACAACGCCGAGCCAATGGCAGCTCGTTTTTGCGCCTGACCAGCGACAAGCCGGTCAATGAACCGTTTGTAGATCTGATTTTGGAGGCCAATTGGGCCTCTGGCCGCATCGTGCGCGACTACACCATGTTGTTTGATCCGCCAAATTTGCGCGCTCAAGCCGCGGCCCCCAGCCCCATTACGTCTCCAGCCTTAGGCTACACGCCCCCCATAAGCGCTCCAGTGGTGCCGCGCGCTGCACCTGCCCCAGCCCCTTATGTAGCCGCTACACCTGCCCCTAGCCGGGCACCAGCGCCTAGTCGCACACCCGCGGTGCGCCCTGCCGCAGCACCTAAAGTGCAGGCGCAAGCACCCGCTCCAGCAGCAGCACCTAAGCAACCAGGCAGCGTCACCGTGAAAGCGGGCAACACTGCCAGCCAACTGGCCGCGCGCTACAAGCCGCAGGGCGTGTCGCTTGATCAAATGCTGGTGGCGATGCTGAGCCGCAACCCAGATGCGTTTGACGCCGGCAACATCAACCGCTTGAAAAAGGGCGCCGTCTTAGAAATGCCTAGCGCTGCTACCGCCACGGGCACGTCGCAGGCAGAGGCACGCCAGACCATCAGCGCCCAAAGCAAGGACTTTAATGAATTCCGCCGTAGCTTGGCCCAAGGAGCTCCTACCGCCTCTACGCCAGCAGCCAGCCGCAAGGCCACCGGCTCGGTTCAGGCCAACGTAGAAGAGCGCACACCAGCCGCTGCAGCGCCTGACAAACTCACTCTGTCCAAAGGCACGGTAGCGGCTACAGGTGCTGCTTCAGCGGCTAAAGCAGGCAAAGAAGACGCTATTGCAAAAGATCAACAAGCCAAAGACACCGCTGCGCGCACGGCGGAGCTGTCGAAAAATATCCAAGATTTGGCCAAGCTGGGCACCACAAGCACGACAGCAACCGCAAAAGCAAGCACCAGTGCGTCTACCGCGACGACCACCAGCGCTGCTGGTGTAGCGGTAGCCACAGGTTCACCTGCACCGAAACCTACTGTGGTTAGCAAAGCTACGGTCACCAGCGTAGTGCCTGAAGTTCCAGTAGCTGCAGCCTCTGCGCCTGCCCCCACACCAAAGCTGACGGCCACAGCAGCAACATCTGTTGCAACAGGCACCGCGACCAGTACTGCGCCAGCGGTTGCTACCGCGCCAATAGCTGACACGAAACCAGCGGCCAAAGCGCCTGCTCCTTCGCCCGAGCCAGGCTTTGTTGAAGGCTTGATGGACAGTCCGGTGACCTTGCCAGCTGCGGCGGGCCTGCTCGCCTTGCTCGCAGGTTTTGGGTTTTACCGCATGCGCAAGCGCAAAAGTGCCTCCCAAGTGGACAGCTCATTTTTGGAAAGTCGCCTACAACCCGACTCATTCTTTGGCGCCTCGGGCGGTCAAAGAATTGACACCAGCGAGGCAGCCAGCGCTGGTGGTTCGGGCTCTTCGTCTATGGTGTATTCACCTAGCCAACTTGACGCTGCGGGTGATGTCGACCCCGTGGCAGAAGCCGATGTGTACTTGGCTTATGGCCGCGACCTGCAGGCCGAAGAAATTCTCAAAGAGGCTTTGCGCACCAACCCAACCCGCGTGGCAGTACATGCCAAGTTGATGGAAATCTATGCTAAACGCCGCGACACCAAGGCGTTTGAGTCAGTAGCTAAAGAAGCTTACAACGTGACCAAGGGCGAAGGCACCGAGTGGGAGACAGCCTGCACACTGGGCCGTGAGATTGACCCTGCCAATCCTTTGTACCAAGGTGGGGTAACTGCCTCCAGCTCCAGCTATGCGTCCATGGCCGGCGCAGCCATCGCGGCCGCTGGGGTAGGCGCTTCCGCCTTTGCAGCCAGCACCATCTCTCAACCCGCTACGGCACCTAGCGGCCAAGATGCAGATGTAGATTTTGATCTGGATCTGGACTTCTCCGCAGGAGATGATGTGGTCAGCGCCCCCGCGTTGCCAGACGCAAGATACTCCGCCACTTCGCCGATCCACGTGCAGTCCACCGTGGGCATGCAAGCGCGACCTGCGGTAGACCAACCAGTAGACCTGGCTTTTGACATGCCCACCCTGCCGCAGTTTTCATTGCCCGACAGCAAAGCGGTCAAGCTCTCAGCACCAGATATGGCATCATTTGCCAGCGGCCTGAATTTCAGCGCTGCCCCACCGACAGCCAGCATGGCACCCACTGCACCTATGGCCATTAACACGGCTCCCGCTGTACCGCAACTGGACGCGATGGAATTCGACATGGGTGATCTTTCGCTAGACCTGCCAGCCCGCCGTGCACCGGCCAGCGCCGCGTCGATGGCGATTGACGCTGGCATTACCGGTGATCCACTGGAAACCAAACTGGCATTGGCCCAAGAGTTCCGCGAGATTGGTGACGACGACGGTGCCCGCTCTCTAGCCCAAGAGGTGGCAGCCGAAGCCAAGGGTGACCTCAAGACCCGTGCGCAGCGCATGGTGGCGGATCTGAGCTAGTGCCACGCATTGCACTCGGTTTGAGCTATGCAGGCCGGGGCTACCTTGGCTGGCAAAGCCAAACCGGCGGCAACACCATCCAAGACAAACTAGAAGCCGCGTTAGCGGCTTTTTGTGGTCTCGCTAAAGGTGAGCGCGTTATCACCAATTGCGCTGGCCGTACCGATGCGGGCGTACATGGCCTGATGCAGGTGGCGCACTTCGACACAGACTTGGAGCGCGATTTGTTTTCGTGGGTGCGCGGCACTAACAGCTACTTACCACCTGATATCGCTGTGCAATGGGCACGCGCCATGCCTGCCGAGTTTCACAGCCGGGGCAGCGCCATCGCTCGGCGCTATGCCTATGTATTGCTCGATTCTCCGGTGCGGCCCAGCGTTGAGGCGGGACGAGTGGGATGGATCCACCGTCCACTCACGCTATCAAATATGCAGCTGGCTGTGCAATATTTGATGGGAGAAAATGATTTTTCTTCATTCAGAGCAGCGCAATGCCAGGCGTTGAATCCGGTCAAAACCATGCGCCACATTGAGATCAGCCAACGCGGCCCTTACTGGCGTTTCGAGTTTGAAGCGAGTGCCTTTTTGCACCACATGATCCGTAACATCATGGGCTGCCTGATCGCCATTGGCCAAGGGCAGCAGCCGCCCGAATGGATGGGCCAGGTGCTGGCAGCGCGCAGCCGCAAGGTGGCAGCGCCCACCTTTTCACCCGATGGTTTGTACTTTCTGGGGCCGGTGTACGAGGCTCAATGGGGCCTGCCAGACCGCACAGCGGCGTATGATTGGTTGCCATGACCATCCACAGAACTCGCATCAAAATCTGCGGCCTGACCCGCGAGCAAGACGTAGACGCTGCCGTACAAGCCGGGGCCGATGCGGTAGGCTTTGTGCTTTACCCCGCCAGCCCGCGCTATGTCACTGCGCAACGTGCGGCCGAGCTGTCGCGCCGTTTGCCCGTATTTGTTACCCCGGTACTGCTGTTTGTTAACGAAACCACTACTAATATAGTAGCTTCTCGCGCCATTAACCAAAGGGCTATATGCCAATTTCATGGAGATGAAACACCCCTGGATTGCCAAAAATCGGGCCTCCCGTACTTGCGTGCAGCCCGGATACCCCTCAGTGGCGCAGAGGCGTTTGACTTGGTAAAATTCAGCCAAGACTATGCCGACGCTCAAGCCATACTCGTAGACGCCCATGTAGATGGCTATGGCGGTGGCGGCAAAACATTTAACTGGAACGCAATCAATTGGTCACATCCGCTACTAAACGCAAGCTCTCGCCTCGTTTTGTCTGGTGGATTGACGCCTGCAAACGTGACCGATGGCATTATGCAAGTGCGGCCTTGGGCCGTTGACGTGAGCTCGGGGGTGGAGTGCGATGCGCCGGGATTGAGCGGTCAACCACTCAAGGGCATCAAAAACCCCAAAAAAATCTTCGAGTTCGTCGCAGCGGTTCGCCGAGCAGACGAACGCTTTGCCAATATTTAATTTCCCAGAATTGCGCCCTCTGCAGGACGGCCCAGTTTCCATTCAAAATTTATGAACTACGCACAACCCGATGCCAGCGGACATTTTGGCAAATACGGCGGCAGTTTTGTCTCTGAGACACTGACCCACGCCATCAATGAACTGCGCGAAGCCTACGCGCATTACCAAAACGACCCCGAGTTCATTCGTGAATTCAAATACGAACTGGCCCATTTTGTGGGCCGTCCATCGCCGATCTATCATGCTGCCCGCACCAGCCGCGAGCTGGCTGATGGCAAGGGCCATGGCGCGCAGATCTACCTCAAACGCGAAGACCTGAACCATACCGGCGCGCACAAAATCAACAACACCATCGGCCAGGCCCTACTGGCCAAACGCATGGGCAAGCCGCGCGTGATAGCCGAGACCGGTGCTGGCCAGCACGGCGTAGCCACCGCCACCATCTGCGCCCGCTACGGACTGGAATGCGTGGTGTACATGGGGAGCGTGGACATAGCCCGCCAAAGCCCCAATGTGTACCGCATGAAGTTGCTGGGGGCAACCGTAGTGCCCGTTGAATCTGGCAGCAAGACCCTCAAAGATGCACTGAACGAGGCCATGCGCGACTGGGTGGCCAATGTGGACAATACCTTCTACATCATCGGCACCGTGGCGGGCCCGCACCCGTATCCGATGATGGTGCGCGATTTTCAGAGTGTGATTGGTGAGGAGTGCCTGACCCAAATGCCTGCGCATTTGGGCCTGCAAGACGGCATTGGCAAGCAGCCCGATGCAGTGGTAGCCTGCGTCGGCGGCGGCAGCAACGCAATGGGTATTTTTTACCCCTACATCGGACATGAAAAAACCCGGTTGATCGGTGTAGAGGCTGCCGGCGAAGGCCTGGACAGCGGCAAACACAGCGCGTCCATCACTCGCGGTAGCCCCGGCGTGTTGCACGGCAACCGCACCTATCTATTGCAAGACGACAACGGTCAAATCACTGAGACGCACTCTATTAGCGCGGGATTGGATTATCCGGGCGTAGGCCCCGAGCATGCTTGGCTGCATGACATTGGTCGTGCGGAATACGTGGGCATTACTGACAAAGAGGCCTTAGAAGCTTTTCACTACCTGTGCCGCACAGAAGGCATCATTCCCGCCCTGGAGTCCAGCCACGCGCTGGCGCACGCGATGAAAATGGCCAAAACCATGCGCACCGACCAAAGCATTTTGGTCAACCTGTCTGGCCGGGGTGACAAGGACATTGGCACGGTGGCAGATTTGAGTAATGCTGACTTTTACTGTCGCCCATCCTGCCGAGGCCAAACGGTCAAAGGCAACGAACAAGTTATTAAGCTGGCCAGCGCGACAGGGAAAAAACAATGAGCCGAATTCAATCCACCCTGGCCGCGCTGAAGGCCCAAGGTCGCACCGCGTTGATTCCGTACGTGACTGCCGGATTTCCCTACGCCAATATCACCCCCGATTTGATGCATGCCATGGTCACCGCCGGGGCCGACATCATCGAGCTGGGCGTTCCGTTCAGTGACCCCATGGCTGATGGGCCGGTGATTCAAAAAGCCGGTGAAAAGGCGCTCACCTTGGGTATTGGCACCACCCAGGTGCTGGAGATGGTCAAGACCTTCCGCAACAAAGACAGCACTACGCCGGTGGTGCTGATGGGTTATGCCAACCCAGTGGAGAACTACGACCTCAAGCATGGCAAAGATGCCTTTGTGCGCGATGCCGCCGCCGCAGGTGTGGACGGCGTGCTGGTGGTGGACTATCCCCCCGAAGAATGCGTGGAGTTTGCGGCGAAATTGAAAACCTCTGGCCTGGATTTAATATTTTTGTTGGCGCCCACTTCTACCGACGAGCGCATGAAACTGGTAGGGCAACTTGCCAGTGGCTATGTGTACTACGTGTCGCTCAAAGGTGTCACGGGCTCAGGTGCGCTAGACACCGACGCTGTGGCACAAGCCATTCCGCGCATTAAAAAATATGTCAACATCCCCGTGGGTGTAGGATTTGGCATAAGGGATGCTGCAACAGCCAAAGCCGTGGGCGCTGTGAGCGACGCGGTGGTGATTGGCAGCAAAATTATCCAGTTGATTGAAGACCAGCCCCACGAACGGGTAAGTGCAGTGGCGGCTGACTTTTTGCGTGGTATCCGTGCTGCGCTAGACTCCTAAGATCAAAGGAAACTTCTATGTCTTGGTTAGAAAAACTCCTGCCCTCCAAAATGGAGGCGATTGACCCGACCGAGCGCCGCCAAGTGCCTGAGGGTTTGTGGATCAAATGCCCTAGCTGCGACACGGTGCTCTACAAAACCGACCTGGAGCAAAACCTCAATGTTTGCCCCAAGTGCAGCCACCACCATCGCATTGGTGCCCGGGCGCGCTTGAATGGCCTGCTGGATGCTGAAGGTCGCTACGAGATCGGCCAAGAGGTCATTCCCGTAGACGCGCTCAAGTTCAAAGACAGCCGCAAGTACACAGAGCGACTGAAAGAGGCCCTGGAAAACACCGGCGAGACAGATGCATTGATCGTCATGGGCGGCGCGATACAAAGCATTGAAGTGGTTGCCGCTTGCTTTGAATTCGAGTTCATGGGCGGCAGCATGGGCTCTGTGGTGGGAGAGCGTTTTGTACGCGGCGTAGAAACGGCTATTGAGCAAAAAGTACCTTTCGTTTGCTTTACTGCCACCGGCGGCGCGCGGATGCAGGAAGGCCTACTCTCACTCATGCAAATGGCCAAAACCAATGCTGCTCTTACGCGCTTGGCCAAAAAAGGCTTGCCCTACATCAGTGTGCTCACCGACCCGACGATGGGCGGGGTCAGCGCAGGTTTTGCATTTGTAGGGGATATCGTGATTGCGGAACCCAAGGCTTTGATTGGTTTTGCGGGCCCGCGCGTAATCGAAAGCACCGTGCGCGAGAAGCTGCCCGAAGGCTTTCAGCGCGCAGAGTTCTTGCTACAAAAAGGTGCTGTAGATTTTATTTGTGACAGGCGCGAGCTAAGACAAAAACTCTCTACTAGCTTGGCCATGCTGCTGCGACAGCCTGCCGACGCTGTGGCTTAAAGCGTTAAAACCATTGACGAGCCAACAACGTGGTGCTCCATTCCTTGCCTTTGTTTCCGCTAGGTACCGTACTGTTCCCGCAAGGCGCCTTGCCACTGCGGATCTTTGAGGTGCGCTACCTGGACATGATCAATAAATGCATCTTGGCAGGCGCGCCCTTCGGGGTGGTCGCGCTTACCCAAGGCGTAGAGGTGCAAACACCGCAAGGGTCAGAAGCCTTTGCAGATGTGGGCACTGTGGCCACCATCACGCACCACGAATCGCCCCAGCCAGGGCTCAAAATTGTGCAGTGCGTGGGTGCGCAGCGCTTTCGCATCACCCGCCGCGAGCGGCTAAAGCACGGGCTGTGGATTGCCGATGTGGAACACCTAGAGGCCGATATGTCGGTTACGTTGCCGCAGGAACTGGCGAGCTGCTCTGAAACGTTGCGTAAGGTGTATGCCAAACTGCCCGCGCAGGCATTGGCCAGCGCGCCTGTAAATGACGATAGTCATTGGAACGACTGCGCTTGGATATCTAACCGTTGGTGTGAAATTTTGCCTATCCCATTGCCTATCAAACAAAGAATGCTGGAACTGGACAACCCCATGATCCGTCTTGAATTGGTGAACGACATCCTGGAGAAATTTCAACTGCTTTAGACCTATTGATCCCTGCGATAGAGTGTCTAAAATTGCTATGTATTTTATAGCTTATATTGCAATATTTTAAAGGGCTACAGCCCTACTTTATGTGAAAAGACTATTCGATTTCTTGTTAGCTTTATCAGCCATAACACTGCTTTCTTTGCCGCTTTGCCTGATCGCATTGGCCATTAAATTGAGCTCCACGGGCCCCGTGCTGTACTGGTCAGACCGCGTCGGGAAAAACAACCGAATTTTCAGCATGCCCAAGTTCCGCAGCATGCGTGTCGACACCCCCGCGGTCGCCACCCATCTGCTCGCCGAACCTGAGCAGTACCTCACCACTATCGGTTCATTTATACGCAAAACGAGTCTGGATGAAGTACCCCAACTGTGGAGTATTTTGCGAGGGAAAATGAGCTTTGTTGGTCCTCGTCCTGCACTGTTTAACCAGAAAGATCTGATTGATCTGCGCACCCAGCACGGTGTGCACACCCTCTTACCCGGCCTAACAGGCTGGGCGCAGGTCAATGGGCGAGACGAACTGTCGATCAAAGACAAAGTACGTTTTGACGCTGAATATCTGTCCCGGCGTACCATGGCTATGGACATTCAAATATTGTGGATAACTTTCGCCCAAGTGGCTAAAAGGGAAGGCGTTAGCCACTGAGACGATTGGCAATTTGGCTCTACACTCTCGGGTTATTGCTTTTCACCTATTTCGTAAAAACGCTGACGATGCCGACCCAAAAATTCGCGAATACCATGTTGGCGCTGCCCCGTTCGGCCAAGCGGATGATTGCCTTGTGCGTCGACGTTTGTCTGTGCATATTGACTGCATGGATCGCCATCTGCTTTCGGTACGAGACCTGGGTAACACTTCAAGGCAACCAATGGCTCGCTGTATTGGCCGCTCCGCTGTTGGCAGTGCCCTTGTTCTTTTTGTTTGGTTTGTACCGCGCGATTTTCAGATTCGCCGGCCGCGAAGCTTTGGTCGCCGTCGCCAGGTCTGTGGGTATCTATGCGTTAATTTACAGCGTCATTTTTTCTGCCATAGGTTTTAGGGACGTACCCAGAACTATTGGCTTGTTGCAGCCAGTTTTACTGCTACTGAGTGTTGGAGCGGTTCGCTTGCTGGCACGCCAGTTATTGGGTGAGACTTATTCTTCCGGGCTGCGTGCAATCAATGCTATCAACGTTTTGATCTACGGCGCCGGAGACTCTGGCGCAGCGTTAGCAGCGTCTTTGGCGAAAAACAAAGAGATGCGCGTTGTAGGTTTTCTGGATGATAACCCCAGCTTACACCGTGGCCTGTTGATGGGCATGGACGTTTACGATCCTAAAGACGTCGTATCTCTCGCTGACAGATTTGATGTAAGCGATGTCTTATTGGCCATGCCGTCCATCTCGCGAACGCG
>JAYVDN010000245.1:0-6140 GCA_043749385.1 Polaromonas sp. | reverse complement strand
TCGCTCAAGAATTTAAGCGGTCCCTTGACGATTGCCGATGTAGCGGGGAAATCAGCCAGTTTGGGCATCGTTCAGTATTTACTGTTTTTGGCGCTCATTAGCGTCAGTCTGGGTGTACTCAATTTGTTGCCCTTGCCCGTCTTGGATGGTGGGCACCTCATGTATTATGCGTGGGAAGCAGTTACGGGTAAGCAGGTATCTGAAGTTTGGCTGGAACGCTTGCAACGCGGCGGGGTGGCTATTTTGATGGCCATGATGTGCATTGCCCTGTTTAACGATGTGACCCGGATTTTTGGATAGTTTTTGTAAAAGTGCTTCGTAGGCTTATGGCTTATTGAAAAGGGCGCTCTATGGTGTATGAATAAACAAGCAAAATACGTTTTTACCCGCTCCGCATGTGCGCTGGCGGCTATCGCTTTCGTAGCCAATGCGTGGGCCGTTGACCCTTTCACCGTACGCGATATACGGGTGGAGGGTTTGCAGCGTGTGGAGCCCGGCACCGTGTTTGCATCTTTGCCTTTTCGGGTGGGCGAGACCTATAACGATGAGAAGGGTTCGTCGGCGATTCGTTCGCTGTTTGCGCTGGGCTTGTTCAAAGACGTGCGCATCGATGTACAAGGCGGTGTGTTGGTGGTGATCGTGGAAGAGCGCCCGACAGTAGCCGATGTCAGTTTTACTGGCACGAAAGAATTTGACAAAGAGGTGCTCACCAAAGCTTTGCGGGAAGTGGGCATCAACGAAGGCCGACCCTTTGACAAGGCTTTGGCTGACCGCGCTGAGCAAGAGCTCAAGCGCCAGTACATCAACCGTAGCTTGTACGGCGCTGAGGTGGTTACCACGGTCACCCCGATGGAGCGCAACCGGGTGAACCTGAACTTCAACGTGACCGAAGGCGATGTCGCCAAGATCAAAGAAATCAACATTGTGGGAGCCAAGGCCTTCAGTACGGGCACATTGCGAAGCCTGTTTGACTTGGACAGTGGTGGTTGGCTTAGCTGGTATACCAAGAGCGATCGCTACGCACGCACCAAGCTCAACGCTGACTTGGAAACTCTGCGCTCTTATTACCTCACCCGTGGTTATCTGGAATTTAAAATTGACTCCACCCAAGTGGCTATTTCTCCAGACAAACAAGATATTTCCTTGACGGTGAACATCAGCGAAGGTGAGCGCTATGTGGTCTCTGGTGTAAAGCTGGAAGGTAACTATCTGGGCAAGGATGAAGAGTTCAAAACACTGGTAGCCATCAAGCCCGGCCAAGCCTATAACTCCGAGCAGGTGGCGCAAACCACCAAAGCGTTTACCGATTATTTTGGCAGCTTTGGCTATGCTTTTGCCCAGGTGCAGGTCAAGCCCGAAATTGACCGGGTAACTAATCAAGTGGCGTTTGTGTTGCAAGCGGAGCCCTCCAGGCGTGCCTATGTGCGCAAGATCAATATTGCAGGGAACAACCGAACCCGCGATGAAGTGATTCGCCGCGAGTTTCGCCAGTTTGAAGCCAGTTGGTACGACGGCGACAAAATTAAACTATCGCGTGACCGGGTAGACCGCTTGGGCTACTTCAAAGACGTGAACGTAGAAACGGTGGATGTAGCCGGTGCCCAAGATCAAGTGGATTTGGTGGTCACCGTGGCAGAGAAGCCCACAGGCAATCTGTCTTTGGGTGCCGGTTTTTCGAGCAGTGAAAAACTGTCTTTGCAATTTAAGATTGCACAAGAAAACGTGTTTGGTTCGGGCGAGTATTTGGGTGTGGACGTCAACACCTCTAAATTCAATCGGCAATTGGTGCTCAGCAGTATCAACCCCTACTTTACCAACGATGGTGTTTCTCGCACGGTAGATCTTTACTACCGCAAAAGTCGCCCGTTGAATGATCAAGGTGGGGACTACCAGCTAACCACCACCGGTGCCAGTATGCGCTTTGGCGTACCATTTACCGAGCAAGACACAGTCTTCTTTGGTGGTGGCGTGGAGGGTACCAAAATTATCCCGGGTACCAATATTCCTGCAGCCTATCTGGCCTACGCCAACCAGTTTGGCTACTCCAGCCGCAGTATTCCTTTAACGCTGGGGTGGTCTAGAGACAGCCGCGACAGCGCTTTGGTGCCTAACGCAGGCGTTTTGCAACGCGTGAGCGGTGAATGGGGCGTTGCCGGCGACGCCAGATATTTGCGAAGCAGCTACCAATACCAGCAGTACATCCCACTGAACAAACAATTTACCATTGCTGTGAACGGAGAGGTCGGTTGGGGAAAAGGGCTTTCAGACCGTGCATTTCCGGTGTTTAAAGGTTACTATGCGGGCGGATTGGGTTCTGTACGCGGTTTTGAGCAAGGAAGTTTAGGTCCGCGCGACGTGACGGGTTCGTTCATCGGTGGGCCGAAAAAATTGGTGGGGAACATAGAGTTACAAACGCCTTTTCCTGGCGCTGGCAATGACCGTACTTTGCGATTGTTTGGTTTCGTAGATGCAGGCAATGTATTTTCAGAGCTGGAAAAATACGACTTTGGTACGCTCAGGTCTTCGGCCGGCATTGGTTTAAGCTGGATTTCTCCGGTGGGACCGTTAAGATTTGCCTACGCGGTGCCCATTCGCAAGTTCCCAGGGGATAGAATCCAGAAATTGCAATTCCAAATTGGTACATCTTTCTAATGAAGTTCTCCACCCGTCATTTACTCGTTGCCTTAGGTTTGACTGCTGTGACTTTCTCGTCGATGGCGCAGGAGTTTCGTATTGGTTTTGTCAATACTGACCGCATCTTTCGCGAAGCCAATGCGGCCAAGGCGGCGCAGGCCAAGCTGGAAACTGAGTTTGCGAAACGTGAAAAGGAATTGATAGACATTGGCAGCACGCTCAAAACAGCCTCTGAAAAATTTGAGCGCGAAGCGCCTACTTTGGCCGAGGGCGCACGTAATACCCGCCAAAAACAACTGGTGGAGCAAGACCGTGACTTTCAGCGCAAGCGCCGAGAGTTCCAAGAAGACTTGAATGCGCGTAAAAACGAAGAACTGCAAGCCGTGCTGGAGCGGGCTAACCGCTTGGTAAAGCAAGTGGCTGAAGCTGAAAAATACGATGTGGTGCTGCAGGAGGCGGTGTATATCAACCCCAAGCATGACATCACCGACAAAGTGCTCAAGGCACTCAACGCTGCCAACGGTAAGTAAGCCTCAGCTTAGGATCGCCGTGTGCCCTCCACGCTCGAAACCATTGTCCAAGCCTTAGGCGGTACTATGTACGGCCAAAGTACCTTGGTCATACAGCGCTTGGCTCCCTTGCAATCCGCAGGCTCTGCGGATTTGTCATTTTTAAGCCACCCCAAATACGCCGCGCAGTTGCAAACCTCGCGCGCAGCTTGCGTCATTGTCTCGCCCGTTTTGGCTGAAGCCGCCAAACTGCGCGGTGCGTGCATAGTGACCGACGATCCCTATTTGTACTTCGCAAAATTGACGCAGTGGTGGAAGCGCCAGTCGGGGCAAAGCCAGCCGGTGGGTGTGCACCCCAGCGCCGTAGTGGATGTTGATGCACAGGTGCATCCCAGCGCCAGCATCGGCCCCTTGTGCGTCATTGAGCGTGGTGCACGGATAGGCGCAAACACGGTATTGAAATCGCGGGTGACAGTAGGCGCCGATTGTGTGCTGGGCCAGCGCTGCATTGTGCACAGCGGGGTGGTCATTGGTGCTGATGGTTTTGGTTTTGCGCCCGATAAATCGCGCGGCGGTGCGTGGGAGAAAATAGAGCAACTGGGGGCAGTGCATATTGGAGACGACGTAGAAATTGGCGCCAATACCTGCATTGATCGGGGTGCCCTCCAAGATACCGTGATTGAAGACGGCGTGAAACTGGACAACTTGGTTCAGATTGGGCATAACGTCAAAATTGGCAAGCATACGGCTGTGGCAGGTTGTGCAGGCGTAGCGGGCAGTGCCACGATGGGTGCGTATTGCACAGTGGGTGGCGGAGCCATAGTGCTCGGGCACCTTAGCGTGGCTGACCATGTGCATATTTCAGCGGCTACTACCGTTACGCGATCCATTTCTCAGCCGGGCAACTATACGGGCCTGTTCCCTATCGACGACAATGCGACTTGGGAAAAAAATGCCGCCTCACTCAAACAACTGCATAAGCTGCGTGAGCGCGTGAAAGAACTTGAAAAAAAACTCGAAACGAAAATGTAGACGCCATCATGGACATCCATAAAATACTCAAACAACTTCCGCACCGCTACCCGTTTCTGTTGGTAGACAGGGTGCTGGAGATCGACAAAGGCAAGTCGATCAAGGCGCTGAAAAACGTCACTATCAATGAGCCCTTTTTTGTGGGCCACTTTCCGCACCGTCCGGTCATGCCGGGGGTGTTGATGATCGAGGCGCTGGCGCAGGCGGCTGCGCTACTGGCCTTTGACATGCTGGGCACTGCCCCAGACGACAAAACCGTGTATTACTTTGCAGGCATTGACGGGGCACGTTTTAAGCGGCCTGTAGAGCCGGGTGACCAGCTGATATTGCATGTGACCCTGGACCGTATGAAAGCTGGCATCTTTAAATTCAAAGCGCGCGCCATGGTGGGCGAAGAGCTGGCGGTTGAGGCCGAGTTGATGTGCACTATGCGCACCGTCGCTTGACAGGGCCAGGGTGCGCAGTATGTTGATCCATCCTACCGCTTTGGTTGACCTCGGGGCGCAGCTCGATAGCTCGGTGACAGTAGGACCCTACAGTGTGATAGGGCCGCATGTGAAGATCGGACCTGGCACAACGGTGGGCCCGCACGCAGTGATAGAAGGGCGTACCACGATTGGCCGCGACAACCGGATTTTCCAGTTCACGTCGTTGGGCGCGATACCGCAGGACAAGAAATATGCCGGCGAACCTTGTGAGCTGGTGATTGGCAATGGTAATACCATCCGCGAGTTTTGCACCTTCCATATCGGTTCGCCCGGCGGCGGCGGCATTACCCGTGTGGGCGACCGTAACTTGCTGATGGCCTACGTGCATTTGGCGCATGACTGTATCGTGGGTAATGACACGATTTTCGCTAACAATACGCAGTTGGCAGGCCATGTGGTGGTGGGCGATTTTGCGATTCTGGGCGGCTTTACCGTGGTGCACCAGTTTGTACGTATTGGCGCGCACAGCATGACAGCCATGTGCTCCTTGCTGTTTGCTGATTTGCCGCCCTTTGTGATGTGCCAAGGCCAACCCGCTGCTGCGCGCAGCATGAACTTTGAGGGTTTGCGCCGCAGAGGCTTTAGCGCTGAGCGCATCAGCGCTGTCAAAGCTATGCATAAAGCCTTGTACCGGGACGATTTGTCGCTAGACGCTGCAATGGGGAAAATCAATGAATTGACTGCCAGCCACCCCGAAGCACTACCCGATGTGCAGATGATGAATGGCTTTCTGGCCAAAGTATCAGCGCAGCGCGGCATTGTGCGCTGAGCGCTTGTCAGCACACCTGATTTTCTGTCACCTCTAGCCTCGGACTATGACTGCACCAGCTTTGCGCGTAGCCATGGTAGCGGGCGAGGCATCGGGGGACTTGCTGGGTAGCCTGCTGCTGGATGGCCTTAAGCAACGCTGGCCCGCGGTAGAAGCCTTCGGGATTGGTGGTCCGCAGTTGCAGCGCAGGGGTTTTAAGGCTTGGTGGCCCAGCGATAAATTGGCTGTGCGAGGCTATGTGGAGGTGCTGCGCCATTACCGTGAGATTGTGGGCATCCGCAAACAGCTCCTAGAGCGTTTATTGGCAGACCCACCGGATGTATTTATCGGTATTGATGCACCGGATTTCAACCTGGAACTGGAAACCCAGCTCAAAGCGCGGGGCGTGAAAACCGTGCATTTTGTCAGCCCCAGCATCTGGGCTTGGCGGCCCGAGCGGATAGAGAAAATACGCGCAGCGGTAGACCATGTGCTGTGCATCTTTCCTTTTGAAAAACCACTGTATGACAAGGCAGGCATTGCGGCCACCTATGTGGGGCACCCCTTGGCCAGTGTGATCCCCATGCAAAGCGACCGTGCTGCGGCGCGCGTGGCGCTGGGTTTAAGTCCCAACGACCAGGTGGTCGCGGTGCTGCCGGGTAGCCGAGCCTCGGAGGTGCAATACCTGGGAGAAGTGTTCTTTAATGCAGTAGCCAGCATAAATAAAGC
>JAYVDN010000244.1:0-3533 GCA_043749385.1 Polaromonas sp. | reverse complement strand
GAGAACAATCTGGAAGCCCTCTACCCCGGTTTGGAGTTGATCAAAGACTATGGCGTACTCACGGTATTGGCTAAACCCATGTACTGGGTGATGGAGAAGTTGCACAGCTTTATTGGCAACTGGGGCTGGACCATCATTGCCCTGGTGCTGCTGATCAAAGCGGCTTTTTACTGGCTCAACGCCAAGGCTTACTCCAGCATGGCCAAGATGAAGGCCGTCAACCCCAAGATCATGGAAATGCGCGAGCGCTTGAAGGACAAGCCGCAAGAGATGCAGCAGCAAATGATGAAGATCTACAAGGAAGAAAAAGTCAACCCCATGGGTGGCTGCTTCCCTATCATGGTGCAGATCCCAGTGTTTATCTCGCTGTACTGGGTGCTGTTGTCGTCCGTCGAGTTTCGTGGCGCGCCGTGGATGGGCTGGATCCAGGATCTGTCTTTGCCTGACCCGTGGTTCTTGTTGCCCGTCATCATGACGCTTACCACCATGCTGCAAACTGCGCTGAACCCCGCCCCACCAGACCCGATGCAAGCCAAGCTGATGTGGTTCATGCCCCTGGCGTTCTCGGTGATGTTCTTCTTCTTCCCTGCCGGCTTGGTGCTGTACTGGATCACCAACAACGTGCTGTCGATTGCCCAGCAGTGGTTGATCAACAAGCGCATGGGCGTGCCGCCACAGTTCAATCTGCCAGACTTTTTGAAAAAGAAGCCGGTGGATGCCACGAAGAGCTAAATTCCCCGTTAGCTGCTTGCAGTAAATAAAAAAAGGCTCGCTTCGCGAGCCTTTTGCTTAAGATCAGACCATGCTCTCTCGCCACGCAGACCCCATTGCCGCCATCGCCACCGCCCCCGGGCGCGCCGCGGTGGGCATTGTGCGGGTGTCGGGTGCCTCAGTGCAGCCCATCATCGATGCGCTGTGCGGCAAGGGGCTCAAGCCCCGGGAAGCCACTTACCTGCCCTTCAAAGCCCTGGATGGCACGCCCATCGACCAAGGACTGGCCATCCACTTCCCTGGGCCGCACAGCTACACCGGCGAAGACGTGCTGGAGTTGCAAGCCCATGGCGGGCCAGTAGTGCTGCAGCTCTTGCTGGCCCGTTGCCTGGAGGCGGGTAAAGAAATTCGTTTGCGCGTGGCCGCCCCCGGTGAGTTCACCGAGCGCGCTTTTCTGAACGACAAAATCGACCTGGCGCAGGCCGAAGCGATAGCCGACTTGATCGATGCCAGCACCGAAGCGGCGGCCCGCAGCGCCAGCCGCTCGCTGGCAGGCGTGTTCTCGCGCGAGGTGCACGCGCTGCGCGATGCGCTCATTCACCTGCGCATGCTGGTCGAGGCCACGCTGGATTTTCCAGAAGAAGAAATTGACCATCTAACCCGAGGCAATGCGCGCGGCCAGCTACAAAATTTGCAGCACACCGCAGCGCAGCTGCTGAACAAAACCCAGCAAGGCGCGCTCCTGCGCGAAGGCATCAAAGTGGTGATCGCCGGGCAGCCCAACGCCGGCAAAAGCTCGCTGCTGAACGCCTTGGCCGGGGCTGAGCTGGCCATCGTTACGCCCATCGCCGGCACCACCCGCGACAAGGTGCAGCAAACCATCCAGATCGACGGCGTGCCCCTGCATATCATCGACACCGCTGGCTTGCGCGACAGCCTGGATGAGGTAGAGCGTATCGGCATTGCGCGCACCTGGGACGAGATTGAAGGCGCAGACGCGGTGATCCACCTGCACGACCTGGCCGCCACCTTGCACCCCGACACCGCTGCCCAAAACATCGCAGCCGACGCGCTGTTGGCACAGACGATTGTGCTCAAGGTCTCCAAGAATATTCCGGTAGTGCAAATCTGGAACAAGCTCGATGCCGTAGCAGCCCACGCCGCCCTGCCCGCCTCAAGCGACAGCATCGCCATCAGCGCCAAAACCGGGCAAGGCATAGAGCAGCTGCGCAAAAAACTCCTAGACATCGCCGGTTGGCAGTCAGCCCCCGAAGGCGTCTTCATCGCCCGTGAACGCCATGTGCAAGCCCTCAAGGCAGTGCAAGCCCACTTGGACATGGCAAGCCAGCATTTGGCCGCCAAAGCCCAAAGCCTTGACTTGATGGCCGAGGAGCTGCGCTTAGCCCAAAACGCGTTGGGCAGCATTACCGGTGAGTTCAGCGCTGACGACTTGCTGGGCGAGATATTTTCTCGCTTTTGTATCGGGAAATAGGTATCAAATCAGGCTGCAGCCCAATAAAATATCGCGGGAGCAGCTAGTGTATTTGTAGCGAGTAGCGCGCCCGCGTTCCAGCACTATGGACGCTGGCTTGATGGCATCAAGCCGCAGCGCAAGGCTTAGTAGGTGCCAGGGTAGCTGCCGCCGTCAATTAACAGGTTCTGCCCGTTGATATACCCGCCGTGCACGCTGCAAATAAACGCGCAGTAAGCCCCAAACTCTTCCGGCACGCCCAGGCGTTTGCCAGGTAGCTGGGCGATGCGGGCGGCGCGGATCTCTTCGGGGGTTTTGCCGGTCACTTTGGCTGCAGCGGCAAAGTTACCAATCAAACGGTCGGTGTCAAAAATACCCGGCAGCAGGTTGTTGATGGTCACACCCTTGGCCGCAATGCTGGAGCGCGCCACGCCCGCCACAAAGCCCGTCAGGCCGCTGCGCGCGCCGTTGGACAGGCCCAGGATGTCGATGGGCGACTTGACGGCGCTGCTGGTGATGTTGACGATGCGGCCAAAGCCGCGTGCGGCCATGCCGTCTACCGTGGCCTTGATCAGCTCGATGGGGGTCAGCATGTTGGCATCGATCGCGGCCAGCCACGCTGCACGGTCCCAGGTGCGAAAGTCGCCGGTGGGTGGGCCGCCAGCGTTGGTGACCACGATGTCAAAGTCTTTGCGGGCGGCAAAAATCTGCGCGCGGCCGGCTTCGGTGGTGATGTCTGCGGCAATGGTCACGATTTCAGGGGCTTTTGCGCCGCCAGCCTTTGCATGGTTGGCGCATTCAGCGCGTAATTTAGCGGCGGAGGCTTCTAATACCTCAGCACCGCGCGACACCATCACCACGTTCACGCCGTCCAGCGCCAGCGCCCGGGCGCAGCCCCAGCCCAGCCCTTTGCTCGCGCCACCTACCAAGGCCCAACGGCCTGCAATACCTAAGTCCATGCATGTCTCCAAAAACGGGTTAAAACAGATTTGAGCTTACCACCCTGCCACCCGGCGCATGCGCACTGCGTGTCCCACGGGTGCACACCATCCCCTGCGGCCCGCGCCGCCCGATAGCGCCCCGTTTTCGCAACCCCCACGGTTATTTTTACAAAACCTGATGCGGTCAAGCCGCACCCCTCAGAATACCGCAATGCCTAAATTATTAAAGGGTTTTTCCACAGGCACATCTATACACTTCACAATTCATAGCTGCTCCCGCATCATTCTATTGGCCTGCAGGCCCATTGCTAGGCTCTTTTCCGTTTCGGGTGGCATACAACTGTCCACACTCGTCTTAGGGTATTGGCCTTGCTTTTTGCAGCGGATTGGTGGGTAGGTGTGTCAGTTTG
>JAYVDN010000243.1:0-1941 GCA_043749385.1 Polaromonas sp. | reverse complement strand
TGGCAAAATTGTAGATTCCTTGGTGAAAGACATCATCATGCCCATAGTGGGATTGGTGTTTGGCAACGTGGATTTCTCCAATATGTTTGTCATCTTAGGCAAAATACCGGCGGACTTCAAAGGTTCGGCCGCCTCCTTTGCCGACCTGAGCAAAGCCGGAGTCAACGTACTGGGCTACGGCAACTTCATCACCATCTTGGTCAACTTTGCGATTTTGGCTTTCATCATCTTCATGATGGTCAAACAAATGAACAAGATGAAAAAGGCCGAGCCGGCAGCACCTGCACCCGCTACGCCAGAAGATGTCTTGCTGTTGCGCGAAATTCGTGACAATTTGAAAAAATAAGTTGACTGTTTTCAGCTACTTTTTGAGTAGCCTCTGCCGCATAACCCGCAAGGGTTATGCGGCATTTTTATGGCCTAAACGAATCTACCCACCCGCCAACAACTTAGCTTGGCGTACCGCCTCCACCAGGCTGCTGGCATCGGCCACGCCTTGGCCTGCGATGTCAAAAGCCGTGCCATGGTCGGGGCTGGTGCGCACCAAGGGCAGGCCCAACGTGACGTTCACACCTTTTTCCACGCCCAGGTATTTCACCGGGATCAAGCCTTGGTCATGGTACATGGCGACCACCACGTCAAACTTGGCAAAACCGCGCGCTTGCATAAACACCGTGTCAGGCGGCAGTGCGCCGTGCGCATCAATGCCCTCCTTGCACGCTGCAGCAATGGCAGGGTTGATCAGCTCTATTTCCTCGCGGCCAAACAAACCGCCCTCGCCTGCGTGGGGGTTCAGCCCCGCCACTGCAATGCGGGGCGCGCGGCCCAGGGTAGTACTCAGGCTGGCGTGGGTGATACGCAGGGTTTGCAGCACATTGTCGAAAGTTACAGTGGCAATGGCCTGGCGCAGACCCATGTGAATGCTGACCAGCACCGTGCGCAACTCGTCGTTGGCCAGCATCATGCGCACGGGCACATCAGCCACCCGCTTGCCCAGATACGCCGCGGCCTCGGCTTGCAGCAACTCGGTATGACCGGGAAACGGCACCCCCGCTGCGCCCCAGGCCTCTTTGTGGATAGGGGCAGTGACCAATGCCGCCACCTCGCCACGCAGCGCAGCACGCGCCGCCCAATAGACACAGGCGGCGGAGAATTTTCCGGCTACCTCACTCACCTGTCCAGGTTTTAATTGGATGAACCGCTCTTCATTGAATAGCACATTGAACTCTGTACTGGATGGCAATGGCAGCACAGGCAGGCTGCGCGTCGGAGCGTGCAGCGTATCCTGCGCCGCGCTGAGCTGCGCGACTGGCAGCATCTCGCCCACCATGGCGGCGGCTCGGCGCATCATGGCGACATCGCCAACCACAAAGCAGCCCGAGAGCACACCAGGCGCATCCCGAAATGCCTTGGCCACAATCTCAGGGCCAATTCCGGCCGGGTCACCGGGAGTGATGGCAATGGGGCGATTCAGTGCCACGGTATTCCTTATAAATATTGCGAGGACAGCTCATTATTTTATAGCAAATCATGCAATGGAAATGTACGATGTGGTGAGCGCTCTGGAGGACGATGTCGTCCCGAGGAACACCCACCATCTAAGCTGGATTATCGACATCCACAAATTCGTGCTGCACACCAAACAACCCTGCCACATGCGCAGCCACCGCAGGCGCGCCGTAGCGCTCGCTTGCGTGGTGGCCGCAGGCGATATAGGCTACGCCCATTTCGCGGGCGTAATGGGCTTGGGGCTCAGAGATTTCGCCGGTGACGAACACGTCGGCCCCAGCGGCAATGGCGGCTTCAAAATAACCTTGCGCGCCGCCTGTGCACCACGCTACTTTTTTAATAACTTTTTGCGCAAAGTTAATGTGGATGACAGAGCGGTTTAATACTTTTTCCAGGTGCCCAGCCAAGGCTTGCGAGCTTGCCAGCGGCGTA
>JAYVDN010000242.1:0-2808 GCA_043749385.1 Polaromonas sp. | reverse complement strand
ACGGCCAGACACGGACTTAAGCGCATGCTTTGGTAGGCTTGCAGGGCCTGCGCCGTAGGGCCGTGGGCTGCGATGCTGTCGGTAAGCGCCATGGCGTCTTCTGCAGCCTTGGTCACCCCCATGCCGACATGCGGGCGTGCCACAAAGGCGGCATCACCCAATAAAGCTACGCGGTCAAAAGCCATCTTGTGGGTTGCGCAATCGAAGATGGGTTGTAAAAATGGCTGCGCGGTTTTCTCCAGCATTTCGGCAAACTGCGGTGCAAGCAGCTCGCGGGCAACTTGCCGCACTGCCGCTACATGCCGCCAAGCCACTTTGTTGGGCGAGATGCCCATGGGGTAATGCTGGCCGTCGGCATCGGTCATCAGATTTTTCAGCTCTGGTTCGGATGCGGGCCGGTACCAGACAAAGTTGTAGCGGCGCTGGCCACGCGTGGTAGCGTTGCCTACACCTGCTACCGGGTAGCCAATGAGCTGCTCGCCGGGCGGCACGCCAAAACCAAAGGTATCGAACACAGTTTTTAAGGTGAGCTGGGACAACACTGCCTCGTCGCACACGCCGCGCCAGGCCACATAGCCTGCGTACTGCGGCTGCACTTGGGGCAAAAGCTGACCACGCACTGTGGAGCGAATACCGTCCGCTGCCACCAGCAAGTCGGCCTCAAAGCTGCGGCCATCGTCACAGTGCACCCGCACGCTGCTCGTGCTTTGCACCACGCTGGACACCGACGCGCCGTAAACCATGCGCTTGGCGTCAAACACCGACGACAGCATGGCGTACAGACGGCTCCAGGAGGTGAGCACTTGCGAAATGTGCGCACGTTCTGCCACCGCACCATCGCGCGCCAGCACGACGCGCTCGGTGACTGCGACACCCAGTGTGTCGTCGATCGTCAACCCACAGCGCTCAATCGCCGTCATCAAGGGGCGGTGCGTCACGATGCCCGCACCGCGCCCGTCCAGCGATGAGGCGGCTTTCTCCAGCACCTGCACGTCGTGCCCGGCGCGCAGCAGCATATGGGCCGCCATCAAGCCGCCCAGCGATCCACCGATGATGACGATGCGCGCCATTAAACCGTGGCAGCCTTGATTTTGGCCAGCAAGGCGGTGCTTTCTGCCTCGGGGTAGTTCAGCTCAATCACAATGCCTGTGGGGT
Source organism: Polaromonas sp. (assembly GCA_043749385.1). Taxonomy (GTDB): domain Bacteria; phylum Pseudomonadota; class Gammaproteobacteria; order Burkholderiales; family Burkholderiaceae_C; genus JAAFIP01. The sequence continues at coordinate 1,653 of JAYVDN010000242.1, read as the reverse complement.
CGTCCAAAAACAACTGGTGCAGGCCAATCGAGGGCACCGTGCGCTCACGGTAAGCTACGCCTAGCGTCTTGAGGTGCCCCAGCATGCCCTCCAGTCCCGTGGCAAAAAAGGCAATATGGTCTACTGCGCCCGAGCCATGCATGCTGGAAACATCACGGTCGCCCAGGTACTTCCTCAAACCTTCCGGATCGTTTTTGTCCATGCCAATGATGTGCACGACCGCATTGGCTATGCTGTCGTGGCTGCCCGCGTACATCCAGAAACCGGGGAATGGAAACGGCGGGCGTGGCCCTGCGGTCAGGCCCAACACCTTGCTGTAAAACGCCTCGGTGGCAGCCATGTCCAGGGTACGGATAGAAAAATGGTTCAGAGAAAGGGCCATGGATAAATCTCCTAATTTGCAAGAACGGCACTGACAGAAAGCAGGTAGGCTAAAACCTGATCGTGGATAAATCGCGCGTCCTGAACTTCCGTTTTGGGGTTGCAGGCAGATTGCCCGTAAATCCAGCGGCGCATACCCATGTAGAAAATACTTCCATGCAAGCCCATCAACAGTTCCAGTTCCCGCTCGGTAGATTTTCCGCGCAATGTAGCACCCCGGTACTTGCGGGTTTCCCGTACTAGGCGCGGAAAAAGCTTGTCATGCAGCATGGCAAAGTACTGGCCGGTGATGTAGCGGTCACTCAGCCCGGAAAAGATGAAAATACGCACCCAGTTGGATTTGAGGATCACGCTGGCGTACTCTGTGTAGAAGCGGGTGAACTTGGTCTCGGTGTCCAGGCTTGCATCGTCCAGCAAGGCCTCCCACTGCGGGTTCCAGCGGCCGGCAAACAGCTCGGTGTACACCCGCTCTATCAGGGCTTGTTTGGTAGGAAAGTAGTGGTACAGCAGGGTGTGGGTCACGCCCAGTTGGCGTGCCAAATCACGCAATTGCCCGCCCAGGCCGTGCTGGGAGAAAAACTCTACTGCGCCGTCCACGATCTGGCGCTCTCGGTCTGCCAGCGTAAGCCTGCGGCGCACTGCCGGGGCACCTGCAGGCACGCGAATAGGCAGTTTTTTCGCGATAGCAGGGTTTTTCCGGATGGAAGACATTAAACAGTTGGTAAATAGTCGGTGGATCTAATTTAACGCTTGGTTAATAATGCGATATTGGGGGTAACCCGAGTTTGCTATCGCCAGGGCGTAAGCACACACCACATCTTTAGAAGGCAAGGATCCCGACATGGAACTCCAAGGCAGCGTGACGATCACCGCCAGTCCAGAACAAGTCTGGCAGGCTCTGAATGATCCAGAAGTATTGCGCCAGTGCATCCCCGGCTGCGAAGAGGTGCAGCAAATATCACCCGACGAGATGCACGCCCGCGTGCTGCTGCGCATGGGCCCGGTGCGTGCGCGCTTCGCAGGCAAAGTAAAGATGACCGACGTGCGGCCCCTGCAAGGCTACACCCTGCACTTTGAAGGCTCCGGCGGCAGCGCTGGGTTTGCACGCGGCAGCTCGGTAGTCACACTGGCGCCGGTGGAGGGTGGCACCCAGTTGGCCTACACCGCGCAGGCCTCGGTTGCGGGCAAGCTGGGGCAAATTGGTGGGCGGCTGATGGACGCGTCTGCCGGGCAACTTGCGGGTAAGTTTTTCAATAATTTCAAAGCCCACCT
>JAYVDN010000241.1:0-8904 GCA_043749385.1 Polaromonas sp. | reverse complement strand
AGAATCCAAAGTAAGACGCTATAAATTAAATAGCTGTTACCGCAGTATTCTATTGGGCTACAGTTGTTTTATGACCCAAACGCAGGCGTACATGCAGCGCGCAAGCGGCAAACAGGGTGCAGCACAGCAGCACTTCCAGCATGGCGTAGTAGTTGCTGGGCGCTTTGTCGCTGTAGGCGCGTACCACGCCTTCGGTGAAGTACAGCCACACCATCAGGCTGACCCAGCGGTAGGTGTACATCTTGTTTTTGAGCAGCCCAGCCAGGGGATAGCACAGGGGTAGCACTTTGAGTGCCAGCAGCGTGCCGCCGGGACGCAGGGGTGCCAGCACCAGTTCCCAAGCCACGCCCAACACGATCAGGCTAAGTACGCTGCCTACGGCCAGCCAGCGGGTCATTTCTACGGAGTTTTTCATTCTTGGGGTCGGATACATTGCAGGTTTTGAATGGCATGATACCGGCATGGATGCATCATCGGGAACAATAGGCTCTTTTATTCGCCAAAAGGCTGGGCAAACGGCCGCTTTGGTCGCTGAGCTGCTGGCCACGCTCAAGGTTTTTCCGTGGCGCAACACGGCCGTGGTACTGCGCGAGCGCTTCAGGGAAGACCATATGGGCCTGACGGCCAGCAGCTTGACCTTTACCACCATGATTGCCTTGGTTCCGCTGTTTACCGTGGTGTTGGCCGTATTTACGGCGTTTCCCATGTTTGCCAAAATGCAGGGCGTGCTACAGCAATGGCTGGTGGAAAGCTTGGTGCCTGACAACATTGCCCGCAATGTGCTGGGCTACCTTACGCAGTTTGCCAGCAAAGCTTCGCGGCTGGGGGCGCTGGGCCTGGCGCTGTTGCTCATCTCTGCCCTGGCGCTGATTCTCACGATCGACCGTACGCTCAACAACATTTGGCGTGTCAAGCGCCCGCGCTCGTTTGCGCAGCGGGTGCTGGTGTACTGGGCGGCTATCACCCTGGGGCCGCTGCTGCTGGCGGGCAGTTTGACGATTACCTCGTTTGTGGTGTCTGCCTCGCAAGGCGTGGTAGACGTGATGCCGGGTGGCGTGCGGTTTTTGCTGGGTGCCTTGCAGTTTGCCATGGTCTCTGGCGGCATGGCAGCGCTGTTTCGCTACGTGCCCAACACGCATGTGAAATGGGCCCACGCCTGGACCGGCGGCATCTTCGTGGCGCTGGGCTTTGAGGCAGCCAAAAAGCTGCTGGCAATTTACCTGGCCAGTGTGCCCACGTATTCCGCGGTGTATGGTGCGTTTGCTACCGCGCCTATTTTGCTGCTGTGGATCTACATTGCCTGGGTGATCGTGCTGCTGGGGGCGGTCATTGCGGCGTATTTGCCTAGCCTGCTGCAGGGCGTGACGCGCCGTGGCGGTGGGCCGGGGTGGCCGTTCCAGTTGGCGGTGGAGGTGCTGCAGCAGTTGCATGTGGTGCGCAACGATGACCTGAAGGGCCTGACCTTGGCCAGCTTGACCGCGCGCTTGAAGGTGGATGATTTGCAGCTGGAAGCCCCGGTAGAGGCGCTGCTCAAGCTCGACTGGATCGGCCAGCTAGACACCGTCACCGGTGAGCCCGCGCGCTACGTGCTGCTGGCCAACCCTGACACCACTGCGCTCAAGCCTTTGGTCCATCTGCTGCTGCTGCAGCCTGCTAAAAGCCTGGATTTTATGCGGCAAACAGGGCTGCAGCCCCATGGGATGTTGCGGGAAGCGCTATAAAAAATATAGTTAAACCTCGCCGCCAAACTTCTTGATCAAGTTGGCGATGTATTTGTCCACCAGTTTTTCAAATTCGCTTTGCACCACGGGGCCGACGATCATTTTCATCAAGCCGGGCAGGGGGACATCCACCACGCCTTTGATTTGCAGGGTGACGCCGGTGGATTTTTTGTTGTCGGTGATCTTCCAGTTGCCGCCTACCTGCGCGTTGCCTACGCCTTTGACTGGGGTCCACACCACAGTGCCTTTGGCTTTGTCGCTTTTGTATTTGCTGGCGTAGACGGTTTGGATGTTGACCTGGGCAGTGCCTACTTTTTCCATCTCCCATTTGTACACGCCGTCGCCCATGTCGGTGAGCTTCTCTACCTTGGGGAAGTGGCTGACGGAGGTGGGCACGTCAGACAGCACCGCAAACACATCGGCTGCTTTGGATTTGACTTCAAACTCGTACGCTAAATCGATATCTACGCTGATGGCCATGGTGTTCTTCCTTTTGAAATGGGTTTGTTGTCATTGCCAATGCTTTGGCGCAGTGCGCTAGCCTATCAAGTTTTGCGCTGCGCGGCAACAGAGAATGTCTGTAGAGGCAGCCATTTAAACTGAAAATTTAAGTGCTTTAGCCTTCTAGCACATTAAAATATTGCGGGAGCAGCTATGAAATATGTAGTAACTAGATAATTGCTTTGATAGCGGTTTGCCAGATAGCGGCCAGCTTCTCCCAGCCAGCAGCGCTGGGGTGAATTTCGTTGATCCAGTCGCCACTATTGCCCGTGGAGCCTTGCGCGGCGGGGATGAGCGTGCCGTCGGTGGGCACCACATGCACATTGGCCCGGCCCTGCGCCCACAGCGCTATCGTGGTTTGCACGTCGTTAAAAATACTCTCGGTCAAGTCAGGCCAAACATGCTGCGGAATATTGTTTTTTTTGTAGGCCTCGTAGAGCCACGCTCTACCGTGGGGCAAAGCAGGCGCATTGCGCGCCGTAGGGGTGTCGTAGCTATTGAGGAAAATAGGCATATCGGCATGTTTGCTGCCTTGTACCAGGTCGTAGAGCTTGGCAAAGTTGGGGTCCAAGTACTCGGTGATCAGTAACGCCACAGCATCTTGGTTGACGCACTCACGCCCTTGGGTGGGTAGTGATTGTCCCGCCATATTCTTCAAAATGCCTTGCCCAGGCGCAGGATCGCGCGCCGCGTCGATAAAGTCGTTGCCTGCAACACTGAGCAGCAGGGCATCAAATTTCCAAGCGAAAGTGTGGCGGATCCAGCCCACAAAATCAGTGTTCAAACACGCGCCTATGCGGCGCATAGTGTCGCCATACATCGACAGGTTCACAATCAGCACCGATTCACCCGCCTCGTCCATGGCATCAGCCAAGTAGCTTGGCAGTGAGGCGGTCAGGAGTGAGCTGCGGTCCATCCACGAGTCACCTTCGGCCAAAAAGCGGTACTTGAACTGCTCGGGGGCCAGGCCCATGTCCAGATAGCGATCAAAGTCGCGGCTGTAGACAACAACAGATGCCATGGATGCCTCCCTGTGTTAAACCGTGTGGCGGTGTAACACTATATCGCCAGTGGGGTAAGCCACGCAAGGTAAAACATAGCCTTGCCCCTTTTCCTCGGTGCTCAGGCCCGGCCAGTCGATGGCGTAGCGCACGTTGCCTTGCGAGAGCTGGCCGATGCAGGTGCGGCAGGTGCCGTTGCGGCAGGAGTTGGGCCACACCACAAGCGCTTGCTCGGCAGAGTCCAGCAGAGTTTGCTCACCTGGGGCCGCAAAGCGCCTCTCGCTTGTGCCCGCCAAATGCACCGTGCAAATGAAAATTTGATCGTCCATACCCGCAAGCGTAACGCGAAAATCTTGTAAGCTGTGGCCTTGCCGCCAAAGCGGTGGCTTGCATCCAAGCAAGCTGGTACCCCGTTCCTGTCACCTCTCAACCACTCTATCCCATGCCATTGACCACCATCGAACTAGAAACTGCCCCGAATCCCCGCGCCACCGTGCTGCTGATGCACGGCCTGGGCGCTGATGGCAACGACTTTGTGCCGATAGCCAAAGAGCTGGACCTGAGCAGCGTAGGCCCCGTGCGCTTTGTGTTCCCCAACGCACCGCAGATGCCGGTGACGATCAATGGCGGCATGCGCATGCCCGCTTGGTACGACATCTTGGGCGCTGACCTGGCTAAACGCGAGGATGAAGCGGGCCTGCGCGCCTCGCGTGATGCGATAGAAGTGCTGCTGGCACGCGAAAAAGAGCGCGGCATTCCGGCTGAGCGCATCGTCATCGCAGGCTTTTCCCAAGGCTGCGCCATGGCCTTGCTGACCGGCCTGCGCCATGCCGAGCGCCTGGCGGGCATCGTCGCGTTGTCTGGCTACCTGCCCCTAGCAGCCACCACAGCTATCGAACGCCATGCTGCCAATGCCCAAACCCCCATCTTCATGGGCCACGGCCAGCAAGACGGCGTAGTCCTCCACAGCCGCGCCAGCGCTTCGCACGACGCCCTGCGCGCCCTGGGCTACAACGTGGACTGGCACGAATACCCCATGGCCCACTCGGTGTGCATGGAGGAGATTGAGGATTTGAACCAATGGTTGAACCAGGTGCTGGCCAAGGTTTGAGGCGCAAAATGGGGGTGTGGCGCTAAAGTACCACTAAGCGTCGGCTAAGCCGTACAATACAGGGTTGCCCAAACCGGGCACCAAATAACCCGGGCACTTGTTGCCCACACCACACCAGACTCAATGGCAAAAGAAGACTTAATTGAAATGCAGGGCAAAGTGACCGAAGTGTTGCCCGATTCGCGCTTTCGCGTAACGTTGGAGAACGGCCACGAGCTGATCGCCTACACGGGCGGAAAAATGCGCAAAAATCACATCCGCATCATCGCGGGTGATGCCGTGTCGCTCGAACTCTCGCCCTACGACCTGACCAAGGGCCGTATCATGTTCCGCCACATTGCTGGCCGTCCCGGTCCAGCGCCGCGCCGCTAACAGCGGCTCCGTAAAAAGCGGCCTGCCTCTTACGCAGGCGTGCTGGCCGCCTTGCGGTCAGCCGCTACTTTTTGCACGCTGGGGCGCTCACCCATTAGCTTTAAATACGACTTGTAGTCGATACTGGCAGCTGTCAGCAGGTCTTCGCCATAGACAGCTTTGGTCGCCATACCCAAGGCGGGGAGGCAGGCATAGGCGGAGCAGTCGGCTTGCGTAAACGTGTCGCCCGCAACAAACGGCGCAAACTTGGCCAGCTGTTTGAAGGCCGGGATGTTTTTGTCTAGCTGCTTGCGCACACGCTCTTTGGTAGCGTCGCTCACTGTGCCGCCAAAAAATGACTGCGCGTACAGTTCGCGCACCACCAGCTCCAGGTGCAGCTCCATGAAAATAATCAGCTCGCGCACCTTGGCGGCTGCAAACGGGTCAGCGGGCAGCAGCGCAGGGCTAGGGTAGGCTGCTTCGATGTATTCCATGATGGCCTGGCTCTCGCACATGCCGCCTTGCGCGGTGCGGATAAATGGCACTTTGGCCAGGGGCGACGCCGCCAGCACGGCTGGGTCGGTGCTCTTGGTCATCACCGTTTCTTCGGTGAAGGACACGTTCTTTTCCAGCAAAGCCAATTTGACCTTGTTGTAGTAGTTAGAAACGGGGAAACCGCACAGCGTGATCATGGTGGAGCCTTCAAAATTAACAATTATCCGCCTAGTTTATAAGCAGCCGAGGCACAAGCTTGCCGCACAGGGGACAATAGGGGGATTGGCCCCTATGGTGCGGGCCACCAGAGTAAAGAGAAAAACATGGCTATCCAATGGTTCCCTGGGCATATGAATGCCACCCAAAAGGCCATCGCCGATCGCGTCAAAGCCATTGATGTGGTGATAGAGCTGCTAGACGCGCGCCTGCCCGGCTCTAGCGCCAGCCCGATGATTGCCGAGCTCACCGCTGGCAAACCTGCGCTCAAAGTGCTGAACAAACAAGACTTGGCCGACCCAGCGCGCACGGCAGTGTGGCTGGCCCATTACAACGCCATGCCCGGTACCCGCGCGCTGGGCCTGGACGCCAGCATGAAGGCCCCCGCCAAGGCGCTGATAGCCGCCTGCCACGAGCTGGCCCCCAAGCGCGGCGGTGTGGTCAAGCCCATGCGTGTGCTCATTTGCGGCATACCGAACGTGGGCAAGTCGACATTGATCAACACCCTCACCGGTAAAAAGCACGCCAAAACCGGCGATGAGGCTGGCATTACCAAGCTGGAGCAGCGCATTACCCTGGCGGACGACTTTTACCTGTACGACACCCCCGGCGTGCTGTGGCCGCGCATCATCGTGCCGCAAAGCGGCTACAACCTGGCCGCCAGCGGTGCCATCGGCCGCAATGCGTTTGACGAGCAAGAGGTGGCTATCGAGCTGGCCGCCTACCTGCAAACCCACTATCCGGCGCAGGTAGAGGCGCGCTACAAGCTCAAAGGTGTGGCCGATATGACCGATGAGGCTTTGCTGATCGAAGTGGGCAAGAAAAGGGGTGCGCAAGCGGGTGGCAAATTTGACATGCAAAAAGCCTCTGAAGCGCTGATTTACGATTTTCGCGGTGCTGTGCTAGGGCCCATCACCCTGGAAACGCCTGAAGAGTTTGCCGTATGGAAGGCAGCGGGCGAGGTGCAAGATGCCAAGCGGCAGGTGAAGAAAGACGCGATAGAGCTGGACCGCAAAATTCGGTTCAAGCAAATCCCCCGGCCTGTGAAGCCATTTACAGCGCATTGAAGAGGGAATAATTGCTATGTATTACGTAGCTGCTCCCGCGATATTCTATTGGTCTGCAGGCCAATTGATACCTTAAAAATAGGTCAAAATCGTCGTTTTCGAGCGTTTGGGAGGCTCTGGGAGCCTGAAAATCGGCTCGAAACCGAAAATTTGCCGGTTTGAGAGCCATTTTTAAGATACTTATCGGGCTGCAGGCCAATAGAATATCGCGGGAGCAGCTACTATTTTTGTAGTGATCGGTATCTCTAAGAGGCACGCTGTGAAGCCCGTCGATGGGAGAACTCTCAAACTCTACCGACCTACGCCAACGGCCCATTACGGCGCCAGAGTGACCCGAAGCCAAGTGGTATCGGCCAGCAGCACGCAGGCACCGCCGGGGATGGGCAACATGCGCTGCACGCGGGCGGGTAGGGCCATCACGTCGGCAAGCTCTTTCCAGCGGCCTGTGGCTCCCTGGACATCGGAGGCCTCCCAGCGCAGTGCATGCAAGGCTTTAAGGCTCATGTCGGGCACGATCACAGTGGGCCGTAGGCCCGGTAGGTGCACAATCACGGCCAAATCCTGTTCCGGGTCGCCCATGCGGTGATTGGACACGTCCATGACATTGGCAAAGGGCTCCAGCAGCGGGGGGCGGTAGTGGTACAGGTTCAACGTGCCGCCCACATGCGGGGTAGTAACGCTGGCAATGTCCAGCCGCCCGTCGCCATCAAAGTCGGCCACACCCACGGGGTTGAGCCAATAGAAGGTGCCACCGGTGGGTGCGCTACGGGCTATTTCGCTAATGCCCATAGCGTTTTTTACCTTCGTTTTAGCGGGCAGCTCACGCAGCCCCAGCACCACGACTGATGAGCCGCGCAGGGCGTCGCTCTCAATCACGATCATTTCGTCGCGCCCATCGCCGTCTAGGTCTACCAAGCGTACGGTGAGGTCTTCAAACACCCGGTTAAAAGGCAGCCGGTACACCAGCTCTTGCGGGGTGCCTTGCGGTGTGGGGGCCAGCACATGCAAAGTGGCGGCATGGATGGCTGAGCCCAAGGCCTTGTGCGGGTAGCGGGCGGTGGGCGAGCCCAGCCAAGCCCAGGCAATGTCTTTTTGCCCACGCACCACCTGGCTGCCTTCTAGCCGCTTGGCGCTGGCTGGCGGCGGTGTGGCTTGGGCGGGCAGGGCTACTCCGCACTGCACCTGGGCAGAGGGCGCAATCATCAAACCCATGGCAAAACTCATGCCTACACCGCATAACTGGGCTGCGCAGATGAGCAGCGCTTTCGGGGCAACTTTTAAAAACCGCGCAGAAAAGCAAAAATAAAGTAGGTATGCCATGGTGCTTTTAGGTCGCTCCTGGCGGTAGTTTCTTACACGCTGAGTCTGTTCAAAAACTCTCCCTGCGCGCCAGGCCTAGGGTTTGCGCGAATAAAAAAGTAGGGCATGCGACGTATTATGAGGGGCGCATAATTTATCAGTTTATCAATAAACTTCCCCCTACAAGCCCAGTCATTATCACTTTCGCCCTTAACAGTGCCATCCGCGCCCCCTGCTCACCCCACCGGAGATAACCCCATGAAACGCAGAAGTCTACTCACCGCCGCTACCGGCGTGGCATCTACCATCGCTTTACCCAGTGCCTGGGCGCAGGCGAGCTACCCGAATCGTCCGATCAAAATGATTGTGCCGTTTCCAGCGGGCATCTCGCCGGACGTGGTGGCACGCTTGATTGGGGACAAGCTGTCGCAAGCCCTAGGGCAGCCCGTGGTAGTGGACAACCGTCCCGGCGCGGGTGGGATGATCGGAGCCGAAGCCGCTGCAACGACGCCTGCCGATGGCTACAACCTGTTCTTCGCCGTCAAGTCGGTCATGGCGATTGCGCCGCATGTCTACACCACGGCCAAATACAACCCGCAAAAAGACTTCAAAGGCGTGGCGCAAATTCTGCTGGTGCCGCACATCTTGACCGCCACGCCGGGCGCGCCCTACACCACCATGAAAGAGTTTGTAGAGTACGCCAAGCGCAACCCCGGCAAGATCGACTTTGCGTCTCTGGGCGTAGGCTCGCAGCCGCACGTAGCACTAGAGGCTTGGGCGGCACGGCTGGGCATCAAGCTCAACCACATTCCCTACAAGAGCAATCCCGCGCCCGATGTGATGAGCGGTGTGGTGAGCTTGTCGGTAGAGGCCTCCACCACGGCTATTCCGTTGATCAAAGCGGGCAAGGTCAAGGCGCTGGCCATATCGGGCAGCGAGCGCATTCCCGCGCTGCCAGACCTGCCTACATTCACCGAATTTAGCGGTACGCTGGACCCGAATGGCGTGATTGGCAATTCGTGGCACGGCATCTTCACACCTAGCGGCACACCCGACGATGTGGTGGCCAGGTTGAGTGGAGAAATCATCAAAATTGTGAAATCGCAAGAAGTGCAAGACCGCCTGCGCACCCTGGGCCTCAC
>JAYVDN010000240.1:0-6327 GCA_043749385.1 Polaromonas sp. | reverse complement strand
ACTTTATTTTTTTGATTTCTTTCGCGTCTTTCGCGCAATCTTCGCGTCTTTCGCGCACCTGAAATTTTGTATTCTGCCCCCCTTATTCAAACTGCGCGTGTTCAGGAGCGAAACAGCCGGGAGTATTGGGTTTCGTGCTGCGAGGAGAGGATTGCCAGCATGGGGCTGAAGGCTTGGCGTTGGCTGTCTTGCAGGGCTATGGCGTAGTCTACTGCGGCGGGTATCTCGTTGGCCAGGCGCGCCAGGATGCGCTGGCCTGCGCTTTGGCCCAGGGGGACGGACTTCACAGCTGCGCCCACCATGTTTTCGGCCCAGCCGAAGGTAAAGGCCAGGCAGCAGTCGCGCATGCTGGCTTGCGTGCTGCTGGCGGCCAGGGCAAAGGCTATCGGGTAGGTGGTGGGATAGCTGGCATCTTCCACACTTGGGCTATGGTGCTGGCTGCGCTCGGTAAAGCGGCTCAACGCTGCCGCGCTGTCTGCATTCAGCGCTTGGTGCCACTGGGCGAGCGATCGGCCCATTTGGTCGGTTTGCAACCGGAACTCCTGGGTTTCGCGGGTTTGTAGCACCCATTGGTTTAACTCAATCACGCGGTCAATGTCACCGCGCCGCCAGGCGGGGATGGCTTTGGCAATCACCGCCAAGTCGCCGCGCGCCAGGCTGATGTGGAGTTGGTCACTCAACCAGTCAGCTGCTTCATTTTCGGTAGCTACCTGCGCTTTATCTACGGCGGCTTCCAGTCCTTCTGAGTAGGAAAATCCACCGACTGGCAGAGCGGGAGAGGCTAGCCAGATGAGTTGCAGAAGGCTGGGCGCAGGCAGCGCCGTAGGACTGTGCATCAGTGCTTGTGGTGGGCGTGACTATCTTTGCCATGCAAATGGTCGTGCACGTGATCGTGCGCTTTCGCTGGCTCAGCTTTGGGTGCGTGGTTAGGGACGTGGTCGTGGTCACCTGTATGGGCATGCCCGCCTTGCGCGTAGGCACCCGCTTCGGGTTCAAACGGCTCGTTCACCGTGTGCACGATCAAATGCATCGCCCGCAGCATGTCGGCCAGCACATGGTCAGGCTCAATCTTGAGGTGATCGGGTTTCAGTTCAATCTGCACATGCCGGTTGCCCAAGTGGTAAGCCGCACGAATCAAGTCGTAGGGCGAGCCATGCGCTGCACAGTGCGTAATGCGCAAAACGGTTTGCTGCGCAGCCATTACGCGCACCAGTGAGCCGTCTTCAGCCACCAGTACGTCGCCACCACGCACGGTGGTGCCGCGAGGCAAAAACACGCCCAGTTGGCGGCCCGCAGAGTCTATGCAGTCAAAGCGGCTTTTTTGGCGCACGTCCCAGTCAAGTTCTACAGTGTGGGCTCGTTTGAGCAAGACGGGCGCAAGGCCCGCGCCGTGCGGCATCAGTTTGAAGGTGTGGATCATGCAGGTATTACCAACGGAGCTTTAGAACAAGAAATAGCGCTGTGCCATAGGCAGCGTTTTGGCGGGCTCACAGGTCAGCAGTTGGCCGTCGGCCCGCACGGCGTAGGTTTGGGCGTCGATCTCCATGGTGGGCAAGTAGTGGTTATGCACCATATGCTGCTTTTTCACGCCGCGAATGTTTTTGACGGTGCTGATGGTTTTTTGCAAGCCAAAACGCTCATGTACACCCGCTGCAAAACCGGCTTGCGAGATGAAGGTGAGCGAGCTTTTGTGCAGGCTGCGGCCGTAGCTGCCGAACATGGGGCGGTAGTGCACCGGCTGGGGCGTGGGGATGGATGCGTTGGGGTCGCCCATGGCGGCCATGGCGATGGTGCCGCCTTTGATGATAAGGAAGGGTTTGACACCGAAGAAGGCGGGTTTCCACACCACCAGGTCGGCCCACTTACCCACCTCAATGCTACCCACCTCGTGGCTGATGCCGTGGGCGATGGCGGGGTTGATGGTGTATTTGGCGATGTAGCGTTTGACGCGAAAGTTATCATTGCGTTCGGTGTCCCCGACGGTACCGTCGGCTTGTGGGCCCATCAGCTTGCCGCGCTGTTGCTTCATCTTGTGCGCGGTTTGCCAGCAGCGCAGCACTACCTCGCCCACACGGCCCATGGCCTGCGAGTCAGAGCTGAACATGCTGATCGCGCCCAGGTCATGCAACACGTCTTCGGCGGCAATGGTTTCTTTGCGAATGCGGCTTTCGGCAAAGGCCAAGTCTTCGGCAATCGACGCATCTAAATGGTGGCACACCATCAGCATGTCCACATGCTCGTCCAGCGTATTGACCGTGTACGGCATGGTGGGGTTAGTCGACGATGGTAAGAAGTTTTCTTGCCCTACCACACGCATGATGTCGGGTGCATGTCCGCCGCCAGCGCCTTCGGTGTGGAAGGCACACAGGCTGCGGCCCTTGGTGGCGGCAATGGTGTCTTCTACAAAGCCACTTTCGTTCAAGGTGTCGCTGTGGATGGCTACTTGGGTGTCGGTCAGCTCGGCCACGTCCAGGCAGTTGCTGATCGCTGCAGGCGTGGTGCCCCAGTCTTCGTGCAGCTTGAGGCCGATCGCGCCTGCATTGATTTGCTCGTGCAGCGCAGCGGGAAGTGATGCATTGCCTTTGCCCAAAAAGCCCAGGTTCATCGGGAAGGCATCGGCCGCCTGCAGCATGCGCTCCATGTGCCAAGCGCCGGGCGTGCAGGTGGTGGCAAAGGTGCCGGTGGCGGGGCCGGTGCCGCCGCCCATCATGGTGGTGATGCCGCTGGCCAATGCTTCTTCAATTTGCTGCGGGCAGATGAAGTGGATATGGCTGTCGATACCGCCTGCGGTGACGATGCTGCCCTCGCAGCTGATGATCTCGGTGCCAGGGCCAATGATGATGTCCACCCCGCTTTGCACATCAGGGTTGCCTGCCTTGCCGATGGCTACGATGCGACCATCTTTCAGGCCAATGTCGGCCTTGACGATGCCCCAGTGGTCGATGATCAGTGCGTTGGTCATCACGGTGTCTACTGCGCCCTCTGTGCGTGTTCTCTGCGATTGGGCCATGCCATCGCGGATGGTTTTGCCGCCGCCAAACTTCACCTCTTCTCCATAGCCACCAGCGGCCAGGGTGTAGTCTTTTTCTACTTCGATGATCAAGTCGGTATCGGCCAGGCGCACCCGGTCACCCGTCGTGGGGCCAAAAATCTCCGCATAGGCGCGTTTGTGGATCGTTGCCATTACAGGTTTCCTTGCACTTTGCCGTTAAAGCCATACACCTTGCGCGCGCCCGCATAGTCCACCAGCTCCACCGTGCGTTGCTGGCCGGGCTCAAAGCGCACAGCCAAGCCACTGGCAATGTTCAGGCGCATACCGCGCGCGGCGGCGCGGTCAAAGCCCAAGGCATCGTTGGTTTCTGCAAAGTGGTAGTGCGAGCCGACCTGTATGGGGCGCTCAGCAGTGTTTTTCACCACCAAAGTGACGGTGCGCCGCCCTGCATTGAGCGTGTGCACGCCCTCGTCGATCAACATTTCTCCGGGAATCATGGGGGTGCCTTTCGGGTTTAAGCAATCGGCTGGTGCACGGTGACCAGTTTGGTGCCATCGGGGAAGGTGGCTTCCACCTGGATATCGGGGATCATCTCGGCGATGCCGTCCATCACGTCGGCGCGGGTGAGGATGGTGCGACCCTCGCTCATGAGCTGCGCCACGGTTTTGCCGTCACGCGCGCCCTCCATCACCGTAGCGCTGATAAAGGCCATGGCTTCGGGGTAATTGAGTTTGAGGCCTCTGGCCTTGCGCCGCTCGGCCAGCAGGGCGGCGGTGAATATCAGCAGCTTGTCTTTTTCGCGGGGCGTGAGTTCCATGGCGGTCTGTTGCTCTATCAGTTGTGTTGTCAGGGGAATATCTGGGTTAAGCCAATGTCACATTGTGCTGCAACTATTGTGCCTATGCTGCATTGGGGTGCAAGCTTTGCGGGCATGTCTGCTTTTGGTGCATTGCATTCTTTCGGTGCTAGCTTAGAGTGCGGTTTTGCTCACAAAAACTCAAAAAGATCTAAACCGGTGCGTTTTTGCATCTATTCAGCTTGCGTTGTGCACGTTTTACTGCGCACGCAGCTGGTGCGCAAGTTGGCACAGGAGTTGCAATTGATAACGCTGTGACTGAGGTGTTTCCCTCGGGCATTTTTAATTATCACTTCCTTCTATCTGGAGTAAACATATGAACCGTCGCGGCACTCTCAAGTCGCTTACTGCATCCATCGCTTTGGGCCTTGCATTGCCCGGCGCTGCATTTGCACAAGCTGGTGGCACTATCAAGGTAGGTATCTTGCACAGCCTGTCTGGCACCATGGCAATTTCGGAAACCGTGTTGAAAGACACCGTGCTGATGGCGATTGATGAGATCAACGCCAAGGGCGGCGTGATGGGCAAAAAGCTCGAACCAGTCATCGTGGATCCAGCGTCTAACTGGCCGCTGTTTGCCGAGAAAACCAAGCAATTGCTCACCCAGGACAAAGTGTCGGTGATCTTCGGCTGCTGGACATCGGTGTCCCGTAAATCCGTATTGCCAGTGGTTGAAGAATTAAACGGTTTGCTGTTCTACCCTGTGCAGTACGAAGGCGAAGAGCTTTCCAAGAACGTGTTCTACACCGGTGCAGCGCCTAACCAGCAGGCTATTCCTGCAGTAGATTACCTGATGAGCAAAGACGGCGGCGCCGCCAAGCGCTGGGTATTGCTGGGAACCGACTACGTGTACCCACGCACCACCAACAAAATCTTGCGCGCTTACCGCAAAAGCAAGGGCGTGGCCGACAAAGACATCGACGAAAAGTACACCCCGTTTGGCCACTCCGACTACCAAACCATCGTGGCTGACGTGAAGAAGTTCTCTGCCGGTGGCAAAACCGCTGTGGTCTCCACCATCAACGGCGACTCCAACGTGCCCTTCTACAAAGAACTGGGCAATGCAGGTTTGAAGGCCAAAGACGTGCCCGTAGTTGCCTTCTCCGTAGGTGAAGAGGAGCTGCGCGGCGTGGACACCAAGCCGCTCGTTGGCCACCTGGCTGCCTGGAACTACTTCCAGTCCATCAAGAGCCCAGCCAACACCGAGTTTGAGAAAAAATGGGCCGCTTACGCCAAAGCCAAGGGCATCGCTGGTCACAAAGACAAGCCACTCACCAATGACCCAATGGAAGCGACCTACATCGGTATCAACATGTGGAAGCAAGCCGTTGAGAAGGCTAAATCCACCGACACCGACAAAGTCATTGCTGCCATGGCTGGACAAACCTTCACCGCACCTTCTGGCATCACCAGCAAGATGGACGAGAAGAACCACCACCTGCACAAGAGCGTGTTCATCGGCGAGATCAAAGCCGACGGCCAGTTCAACGTGGTATGGAAGACACCCGGCCCCGTCAAAGCCAAGCCATGGTCTCCGTACATCGAAGGCAACGACAAGAAGCCTGACGAGCCAGCGAAGAAATAACTTGACTTAGCAGTGGATACAAACCACTGCACAATACAACGGCGTGGTGGTAACACCCTTACCCCCACGCCGTTGCTACGTCTGAAAATGAAATGAACCACAATGGTGCGTAAAAAATTACTGTTACTGCTTGCTACATGTTTTGTAGCTGGCCACGCATATGCCTTGACGGCGAGTGAAGTTAAGGGCATGGCCACGGGCGAAAACGATGCGCGCATTGATGCGCTGAACAAGGCCATGCTGGTGGCCGACGAGAAAACCAATGCCTTTGTCCAAGCCATGGCCGACGATACGGTGAAGATAGCCGATGACAAAGTGCTGGTGCTGAAAGACGGCAAAGCCACCGACCCCGTAACTGGCGCAGAAGTGGCCATGCCCGCCGCGCTGGAAGACGTGAACAATAACAACCGCATGCGCGGTGAGATAGACACCGCGCTGGCGGCCCTTAAACTGTTCAGCAAAGACGACGCGCTGCGCGCCGCTGCGGTGCAGGCGCTGCTGAAAGACCCCGACGAAGGCAAGCTGCCTTTGCTGGACAAAGCGCTGGCCGCAGAGACCAATACGACACTCAAAGCCCATCTCACCCTGGCGCGCGCAGCCGCCATGCTGGGCAGTGCAGACAAAGCCAAACGCATGGAAGCGGCCAAAGCGATGGCCGACAGCAAAGACCCGGCGGCCCAGTTGCTCTTGAATGACCGCTTGAAAGCCGAGACAGAGATTGACGTTAAAGCGCAGCTACAAAAATCTTTAACCCAAATCCAGTCCACCCTCGGCTTGGGCGACAAGCTGGGCATCATGTTCACGGGCTTGAGCCTGGGCTCCATTCTGCTGTTGGCTGCGCTGGGCCTGGCCATCACCTACGGCTTGATGGGTGTCATCAACATGGCGCACGGC
>JAYVDN010000239.1:0-6433 GCA_043749385.1 Polaromonas sp. | reverse complement strand
CTTCGCGCAGGGCACGGCGCTCGGCCAGGTCTTCTTCCTGGAGGCGCAGCAGCTCGGCTTGGCGGCTCGCCACTTCCTCACGACGGGGCAGCTCGGCGTGGTCAATGACCGAGGCGGGCGTAGGGGCCGGCTCTGCGGGCTCGGGGCTTTCCACCTCGACGTCGCGCTGAACAAAGGTGCGCTTTTTGCGCACTTCGACCTGGATCGTGCGTGCTTTGCCACTGGCATCCGCTTGCTTGATCTCGGTGGTGGATTTCTTCACCAGCGTGATTTTTTTACGCTCAGCCGAGGCGGTGCCGTGGCTGTTTTGCAGATAGCTCAGCAGCTTTTGTTTATCGGCATCGGTCAGCGCATCGCTGGCAGAGGCTTTGGGTACACCGGCACTCTTGAGCTGATCTAACAGCGTGTCGTTGGATTTTTTGAGTTCGTTTGCAAACTCTGAGACTGTGGTACTTGACATAATTTTCTGATCGTCTCCATGATATTACTGAGCCGCTGGCGCTGTATCGTCTGCTTTGGTGTCGACTGCTTTCGCGTCAACTGCCTTGGCATCGCTTACAAACCAGTGTTCACGCGCTTTCATAATCAGCGCAGTGGCCTCTGGGGCCGACTGACCGGTGATATCCGTCAGCTCGTCGGTGGCCAGGTCGGCCAGGTCGTCACGGGTATGGATATTGTTTTCAACCAACTTGGCAATCAGCTCTGGGGTTAGACCATCCAGGTGATGCAGGTCTTGGCTGACTTCGCCGCCCTCTGCCGACTCTTCTTTGGCAATCGCCATGGTCAACAGAGCGTCTTTGGCGCGGGTGCGCAACTCGCTCACGGTGTCTTCGTCGAAGCTTTCGATCTCCAGCATCTCTTGCAGCGGCACATAGGCCACCTCTTCCAGACTGGTAAAACCTTCTTCGATCAAAATGTCGGCCACTTCCTGGTCCACATCGAGCTTGGCCATAAACAGAGCACGGGTGGTTTCGGTCTCTGAGGCTTGCTTTTGCTGCGACTCGGCAGCGTCCATGATGTTGATCTTCCAGCCGGTAAGGTCAGAGGCCAGGCGCACGTTTTGCCCACCACGGCCAATGGCGATAGCCAGGTTTTCTTCGTCTACCACCACGTCCATGGCGTGGCGCTCTTCGTCCACCACGATGGAGCTGACGTTGGCCGGGGCCAGCGCGCCAATCACGAACTGCGCTGGGTCTTCGCTCCACAGCACAATGTCTACGCGCTCGCCAGCCAACTCGGTCGTCACGCCGTTCACGCGCGAGCCGCGCACACCCACGCAGGTACCAATCGGGTCCACGCGCTTGTCGTGCGACAGCACCGCGATTTTGGCGCGCGAGCCTGGGTCACGGGCGCAGGATTTGATCTCCAGCAGGCCTTGCTCAATTTCGGGCACTTCATTGCGGAACAGCTCAATCATGTAGGCAGGGGCAGAGCGGCTCAAGATGATGGGGGCACCGCGCAAGGTGGTGTCGACTTCCATGATCATGGCGCGCACTCGGTCGCCCGTGCGCAAGTTTTCTTTCGGGATCATCTCGCTGCGGCGCAAGCGGCCTTCGACACGGCCGCTCTCGACGATGATGTCGCCTTTGTCCATGCGCTTGACGGTACCGACAAAAATCTTGTCGCCGCGGCTCATGAAGTCGTTGAGCAAAATCTCGCGCTCGGCGTCGCGGATTTTTTGCAAAATCACCTGCTTGGCAGCCATCGCGCCAATGCGACCAATGGGCACGGACTCTACCGGCTTCTCGATGTAGTCACCCTCTTCGATGTCGGCAATCTGGTCACGCGCGTCCATCAACATTTCTTCGGCATCGGGGTTTTGCAAACCCGCATCGTCGGCCACCACCAGCCAGCGGCGGAAGGTTTCGTAGTTGCCAGAGTCTCGGTCTAGTGCCACGCGAATCTCGACCTCGCCATGGCCTTCGGTTTGCTGCAGCTTCTTGGTCGCTTGCGCCAAGGCGGCTTCCACCGCACCAAACACCACGTCTTGTTCGACGTTTTTCTCGCGGGAAATGGCTTCAATCAGCATCAACATTTCACGGTTCATGTCACTAGCTCCTTAAATCATCAAACTAAATATGGGCAAGCACTGGGTGCTTGCAACCTAAAAAATCAAACTGCCGGCTTCAAACGTTCTTTGGCTTGCGGCCCTTAAAGTCCACAATCGGCGCCAAACGCGCCTCTCGCAGCTCGTCCAAAGTAAACCCCAGCGCCTGCACCGGGGGCGGCGCTTTCTTGGCACTCACGCGCGCGCCCGGCTTGGGTTTAGGCACATCACTCCAGACGATTTGCCAACCTACTTCTTCACCGTGGACCACCTTTTCCAGCGTGCCGCGAAACTTTTTGCGGTTGGCACTGACGGTACCGCGCTCGTCCTTGGCCACCGCATCACCGACGGGCGCCTTCAAGGTCACGTCAATCACCTCACCCACAAAGCGCTCCAAATCTGCCTGATGCCGCAGCGGACGGTCGATACCGGGCGAGGACACCTCCAGCCTGCGGTAATCGATCTCTTCGACTTCCAGTGCAAACTGCAGCTGGCGCGTGACGCGTTCGCAGTCTTCTACCGCCACTAGCGCCTCAGAGCCACCTGGCTGCCAAGGATGGTCAATCGTGATGCGCAGCAGGCCACCCGCAGAGCGCTCAATCTCTACGAGGTCGTATCCCAAACCACTCACCGTGGTTTCAACAATTGTCTGCAGACTCAAAACCGTTCAGCCAAAAAAAAACGGGCGCTTAATGCCGCCCGTTTGGTCGATATGTATCTGATTATAAAGGATTTTTAGATGTTTGCAAGGCCTGGAGGGGCTTGTTTTTGCAGTGCAGCAATCCGCACATGCATCAATTTAAACCATAGCGGCGGCACCATGGCCAGCCAAAGGCAGCCAGCGTAACCCGTGGGCAGCTGGGGGCCAGGTAGCGCCTTTAGCGTGGCGTAGGGCTTCCAGGCGTGCATGTGGTGGTCAGAGTGGCGCTGCAGGTTAGCCAGCAGGCTGTTGGTCACCACATGGTCGGCGTTCCAAGCGTGCATCATGCCAAAAGCCTCTCGCTTGGCACCTTGCGTGCCGCGTTGCAAACCGTAGTGCTCGATGTAATTGACGATCTCCAGCAGCAGGAAAGCTATCACTGATTGGCCCGCAAAGAACACTACATATTTAATAGCTGCTCCCGCGGTTAAATAAAGGGCTGGGAGCATTAAAAGCATTAACGATACCACGGTACTCCACAGCAAGGGGCTGCGCAGCCAGGAGGTTTTCATTTGCGCAATGCGCTGGCCTTCCAGCCGCCAGCCACTGCGCAGACAGCCCCACAAGGTGCGGGGCAAAAAGCGGTACAAGCTCTCGCCATAACGGGCCGAGGCGGGGTCGTCATACGTAGCGGCACGCGGGTGGTGGCCGCGGTAATGCTCCACCATAAAGTGGCCGTAGCACACGCTGGTCATTAGCACCCACCCGCAAAAACGGTCGAATTTCAGCTTGCTGTGGCCCAGTTCGTGGGCAAATGTAATGCCTTGCGCGCCCGTCACATAACCCACGGCAAAGGTCAAGCCCAGCGCGGTCAGCCAGCTACTGTGCACTGCGGTGTACGCTGCCACACCTATCAACCCCAGCTGGAGCAATACAAAAATCCGCAAAATCCACCGGAAATAGGCTGAATCGGCCCCAACATCAATCGCTACAGGCGAGGTCTTTCCGCCGGGCAAAAACACCTCCAGTAGGGCTATGCTGGCCCAAAACGCCAGGGTGAGCACCCCGCTAAGGTGCGGCATCATCATCACGCCAGCGAGGGCGTTGAGAGGTAAAACCAAGGCTAAGAGGAAACGCAGGTCAGATAGTCGCATAGGTAATACTTTCGCATAGCTTGGTATTGGACGCAAGCGAG
The DNA here is from genome assembly GCA_043749385.1 of Polaromonas sp. Lineage (GTDB taxonomy): Bacteria > Pseudomonadota > Gammaproteobacteria > Burkholderiales > Burkholderiaceae_C > JAAFIP01. The sequence continues at coordinate 2,551 of JAYVDN010000239.1, read as the reverse complement.
GGAACCTGTAACAGTCTCCTAAAAAGGGTTGATTGGTGCAGTGCCTCTAATTTTGAGCGCTACGCCAAAACCCGCCTCGCACCTTGGCGGCAAGGCACGCACCAAGCAACGTGCGAAAATAGCAGGTTACCCCACCTACTTACGCTCGGATTCCTCCATGGACGCAGAACAAATCAACCAAATCGGCACCGCCCTCACCAGCCTGGCCGCCCGCACGCTCGATCTTCGGGGGTATCTTTGACTACGAGTCCAAGCAACGCAAGCTAGAAGACGTTAACGCCGCCCTGGAAGACCCCGCAGTCTGGAACGACCCCAAGCGTGCCCAGGAACTGGGCAAAGAGAAAAAGGCCTTGGAGGGCGTGGTGTTGGTGATCGCCAAGCTCGACAGCGATATTGCCGACAACACCGAGCTGTACGACATGAGCAAGGGCGATAACGATATCGGCAGCTTGACGCATATTGAGGAAGAGGTGGCCAAGATCGAGGCCATCGTGGCGCAGTTGGAATTCAGGCGCATGTTCAACCAAGCCGCCGACCCTTTGAATGCATTTTTAGACATCCAAGCCGGTGCCGGAGGCACGGAGGCCTGCGACTGGGCCAGCATGCTGCTGCGCCAGTACCTGCGCTACGCCGAACGCAAAGGCTTCAAAGCCACGATTGAAGACGAGTCCTCGGGAGATATTGCTGGCATCAAAGGCGCCAGCATCAAGATCGAGGGCGACTACGCCTTTGGCCTGCTGCGCACCGAGACCGGTGTGCACCGCCTGGTGCGCAAGTCGCCTTTTGATAGCGCCGGCGGCAGGCACACCAGCTTCGCCAGCGTGTTTGTCTACCCTGAGATCGACGACTCCATAGTGATCGACATCAACCCTGCCGACGTGCGCACCGACACCTACCGCGCCAGCGGCGCAGGTGGCCAGCACATCAACAAAACCGACTCTGCGGTGCGCCTGACCCACATCCCCACCGGTATCGTGGTGCAGTGCCAGGACGGCCGCAGCCAGCACGGCAACCGCGACGTGGCCTGGAAGCGCCTGCGCAGCAAGATGTATGACTTTGAAATGCGCAAGCGTTTGGAAGAGCAGCAAAAACTGGAAGACACCAAAACCGACGTAGGCTGGGGCCACCAGATTCGCTCTTATGTGCTGGACCAGTCCCGCATCAAAGACCTGCGCACCAGCGTGGAAACATCCGCCACGCAAAAGGTGCTGGACGGCGATTTGGACATGTTTATTGAGGCGAGTTTGAAACAAGGCGTGTAAGTAACGCCAGTGGGTAGCGCAGTAGAAGTGTTTATGCACTATTAAATTAGTAGCTGCTCCCGCGATATTCCATTGGCTTAGAGGCTTTTTTGGCATCCAAATTGCTGCCTGCGAGGGCCCGCAGCGGCGTTTGTAATGAATTTGAACGCCCCAGCGACAGACTGGCTTTACACCACGTGATTTAGGAGCATAGGATGAAAAAGTTCACCTCCCTCGCAGCCATGGCCGCCCTCGCCGCTGGCCTGCTGCTGTCCACCAGCCTGTGGGCGCAGGCCGATGGCCTGATCAGCGTGGTGAGTCCGCGCAGCGCTGGAGAGACCATGTCCCGACTGGAAGGAATTGTCAAAGAACGCGGCCTGAATGTGTTTGCCCGCATTGACCACGCCGCCGGAGCCGGGAAAATTGGCAAAACCCTGCGCCCTACCGAACTGCTGATTTTTGGTAACCCCCAAGGCGGCACCCCGCTGATGGAATGTGCGCAAACCGCTGGCATCGACCTGCCCCTCAAAGCCTTGGTATGGACTGACGAAGCGGGGAAGGTAATGCTCAGCTACAACGACCCAGAGTATTTGGCCAAGCGCCACGGCGCAGCGAGCTGCCCGGTAGTAGAGAACTTGAAAAAAGCACTCAGCGGCATTGCCCAGGCCACGGTTGCACCCTAAATGGGTGCCGGTGCAAGCGTTAAAATGCTATGTATTAAATAGCTGCTCCCGCGATATTCTATTGGCCTACAGCCTGTTTAGCCTTAAATATCTCGTTGGTTCCCTGCTCCCCGCCGCTCATGGGCACGGTCTCACCTGGTCGCGCCCGCACTGCGGCTAGGTGATCCAGCAAACGCTCGGGGGCATCTGGCCCGGTGCCTATGTGCACGCCCTGCGTTAGCGTGATGTGGGCGGCAGCAAAGGTGCCAGCGCCCGCGCACAGCACTGTGCGGTTGGGGGCATCGCTGCTGGCCAGCACCAGCATGGCGGGAACGACAAACTCGGGTTGCAAAGCGTCCAGCACGTCTTGCGGCATCAGGCCTTCGGTCATGCGGGTGGCCGCAGTGGGGGCCAGGCAATTCACACGTATGTCGCTCTTGGCACCTTCGATGCTCAGCGTTTGCATCAGCCCCACCAGCGCCATTTTGGCAGCGCCATAGTTGGCTTGGCCAAAGTTGCCATACAGGCCACTGGAGCTGGTAGTCATCACAATACGGCCATACTTTTGCGCCACCATGTGCGGCCACACGGCTTTGCTGCAATGCGCTGCGCCCATCAGGTGCACGTCGATGACCAGTTTAAAGTCGT
>JAYVDN010000238.1:0-5069 GCA_043749385.1 Polaromonas sp. | reverse complement strand
CGATTGGCTTTTTGGTCGCCCAGGACGAAGCCATGGTCTGGCGCGGCCCCATGGCCACCCAGGCGCTGGAGCAACTGATCCGACAAACCCACTGGAAAGACCTGGACTACTTGATCGTCGATATGCCGCCCGGCACCGGCGACATTCAATTGACTTTGAGCCAACGCGTGCCCATGACCGGCGCAGTCATCGTCACCACCCCGCAAGACATCGCCCTGCTGGATGCCAAGAAAGGCATCAAAATGTTTGAAAAAGTCGGCGTGCCTATTTTGGGTATCGTGGAAAACATGGCCGTGCACATCTGCACCAAATGCGGCCACACCGAGCACATCTTTGGCGAAGACGGCGGCAAAAGGATGGCTGCGGAATACAACATGGACTACCTGGGCGCTTTGCCACTAGACATGCAAATCCGCTTGCAGGCCGATAACGGCAGGCCTACGGTGGTGTCTGACCCCGAGGGCGAGATTGCAGGTATCTACAAGGCGATTGCGCGCCAGGTGGCGATCAAGATTGCTGCGAAGGCGAAGGACTTTTCCAGCAAGTTTCCTAGTATCAAGATTTCTAAAGATACCTGAAGTCTTTAAAGCGGGGGCAGGACGCAGAGGACGCAAAAGTTACGCAAAGGACGCAAAAAGAAAACCAAAAAAATTCAAAAAATAATTTTGGATTTTTGTATTTAAATTTTGGTATTCTTTTTCTTCTCTTTTTTGCGTCCTTTGCGTAACTTTTGCGCCCTCTACGTCCTGAATTTCCCCTTTCTCTTTATCCCCCCAATACACCATGAAAACCAAAGCCGCCGTAGCCTGGAAAGCAGGCCAGCCACTCACCATTGAAACCGTCGACCTGCAAGGCCCCAAGTTTGGTGAGGTGTTGGTAGAAATCAAAGCCACCGGCATCTGCCACACCGACTACTACACCCTGTCCGGTGCAGATCCTGAAGGCATCTTCCCCGCCATCCTGGGCCACGAAGGCGCGGGCATTGTGGTGGACGCAGGCCCGGGCGTGACCACCTTGCAAAAGCGCCACCACGTCATTCCGCTTTACACGCCCGACTGCCGCACCTGCAAGTTTTGCCTGTCGCGCAAAACTAACCTCTGCCAGCTCATTCGCGGTACGCAAGGCAAGGGCTTGATGCCCGATGCCACCAGCCGCTTTAGCCTGGGCGGCAAGCCGATTTTTCACTACATGGGTACGTCTACCTTTAGCAACTACACCGTGGCCCCCGAGATCTCGCTGGCCAAGATTCGCAAAGATGCGCCGTTTGACAAGGTCTGCTACATCGGCTGCGGCGTAACGACTGGCATTGGCGCCGTGCTGTTTACCGCCAAGGTCGAGGCCGGAGCCAACGTGGTGGTGTTTGGCCTGGGCGGCATTGGCCTGAACGTGATTCAGGGGGCCAAGATGGTCGGTGCCGACAAGATCATCGGCGTAGACATCAACCCCGCCCGCCAAGCCATGGCGCGCCAGTTTGGCATGACGCACTTTTTGAATCCCAAAGACATTGAGGCCGCCGGTGGCAACATCGTCGATGCGATAGTGCAGCTCACCGACGGTGGCGCTGACTACAGCTTTGAATGCATCGGCAACACCAAGGTCATGCGCCAGGCGCTGGAATGCACCCACAAGGGCTGGGGCCGCAGCATCATCATCGGCGTGGCCGAGGCCGGTGCTGAGATCAGCACGCGGCCCTTCCAGCTCGTCACCGGTCGCAAGTGGGAAGGCTCAGCCTTCGGCGGCGCACGCGGCCGCACCGATGTACCCAAAATTGTGGACTGGTACATGGAAGGCAAGATCAGCATCGACCCGCTCATCACGCACACCATGCCACTCGAGGACATCAACAAGGGCTTTGACTTGATGAAGAGTGGGGAATCGATTCGGGGTGTGGTGCTGTTCTAAGGGGGAAATACCGTTTACAACTGGGTTAAATCCAACCCATAATTAATTTCCCACCGTTTAAATTCCTGTTTTCGCCACCAGAAAAATCCTACTATGAATTACCTTCACAAAATCCTCATGGGTTTGTTTTATCTCGTACTGTGCACCCTGTCACATGCGGGCGAGATCGTGACCGAGACCTTTCGCTCTGAGGCTATTGGCCGGGACTACAAATACACGGTGTATTTGCCCGATAGCTATAAAAACGACACCAAGCGCTACCCTGTGCTGTACTTGTTGCATGGCGCGGGGGGTGATGAAAACGAGTGGATTGCCAAAGGCGGTGCGCGCGAGACGATGGATGCCTTGATCGCCCGCAAACTGATAGCTCCGATGATCGTCGTCATGCCCGGCCATACGGCCGCCTGGTGGGTGGATGGTGCCAAGGAAAAAGGCGAAACGGCGTTGGTGAAAGAGGTGATGCCCCATGCCGAAGGTAAATACCGTATTGACACGACGCGTAGCAACCGACTCATCGCGGGTTTGTCAGCAGGTGGCTTCGGCACACTCAATCTGGTGATGAAGTATCCGCAAATGTTTGCAGCAGCGGCCATTCTCAGCCCCGCTATCTATGACCCCGTGCCTCCCAGCCATTCCTCCGGTGTGCGCAACCCACCGTTTCAAAAAGACGGCAAGTTTGATGCAGAGCTTTGGAAGTCACTTAACTATGTAACGCATATCGATGGTTACAAAAAATCCGGCACCATCGTGCCCCTGTATATCAACTCGGGCGACCACGATACCTTTGGCATCGCCTTGCAAGCCGCCATGCTCTATGAGCGTTTGCGTTTGCACCAGCCGGGTGCGATTGAGCTGCGGGTAGTGGACGGCGACCATGAGTGGATGGTGTGGCGTGATACCTTGGGTGACGCGCTGCAGTTTATGAATGCACGCATTGCAGGCATCAAGTAGAAATTTTGACCACTCCATAGTTATCTCAATCCCCATGATGCAACGCCCTAGTATCACCGTCGCAGTCACCATGCGTAAAGAACGCATGACGGGCGCCGCTGCGCGCTGGCTGGACTACCGCTGGGTGCTGCACGATGTCGTGGAACAGCAAGAAGGCTTTGGTACGGTTCCGCGCCTGTTGGTTAAAAACGATAGCGAAGAACGCTGGTTGTTCCCGGGCTATAAGGTGGAATTATTCAAAGATGATGCCGAGGGCTACTACCTGAACGCGACGACGGACGCGCCGTGTTGGTTTGTGCTCTGGCGCATGGAAGAAGAGCCATGCTTGGCCGAAGAAGTGATGGCCGTGCCCACGGCGGTCAGCCTGAGCTACCACGATGCAGGCCGCTGGCTGGACGCGCAAGAAAAGGTAGACCAAGTGCCCGCACCCGTGGAGGTGGCTGAATGGCTCAGCGCCTTTGCGCAAGAGCATTTTGTGGCCGAGCCTAAAAAGCGCAAGCGCCCGCAGAGCTTTCAGGCGCTGGAGGACCGCTTTGGCAACCCCGCGTCGGTGAGCACAGAGAAGAAGTTTGGAGGCGGTGGCCATGGCGGATAGCAAAGATGATGGTACCCGCAGCGACGGCTTTTTAAGCCGCTGGTCACGCCGCAAACAAGACGTGCGCGCGGGCGTACCCGTGGCTGAAGTGCCTTTGCCCGATGCAGCGCAAGCCCGTGAGTCCGCAAAAACGCTTCAGCCCGTTAATTTGAAGCTAAATCAGTCTCTAGCCCAACAGAATATCGCGGGAGCAGCTACGAATACTGTAGCATTGAATAAGTCTGAAATCGAGGTTAGCGGGAGCGCCAACGCGCTGCCACCCGCGCCTACACTGGACGATGCGAAGGCTTTGACCCTAGAGTCGGACTTCAAGCCCTTCATGGTCAAAAATGTATCGCCTGAGGTGAAAAACGCGGCCATGAAAAAGCTGTTCACCGACCCACATTACAACGTGATGGACATGATGGACACCTACGTGGACGACTATTCCAAGTCGGATCCGATACCGGAGTCGATGCTCAAAGAGATGGTGGCAGTGAAATTTTTGAAGCTTTTTGAGCGTGACGAGGAGGACGAGGAAGGTGGCGACAAAAAAGCTGGGAGTGTGGCCCAGCCGTCCCCTGCCGCGCCGCCCGTAACCGACCCAAACCAAGAAGCGCCAGACCAAGAAGCGCCAGGCCAAACAAGGGATGATGCGTATACCCCCGAGGCGCAAACCGTGGCACAGTTGACACCTAGCGCCACTTTAGACGGTGCCCCACTCAGCCAACCGCTCCAAGCCTTAGAGAGCCCCTCGCTGGTTCCTTTAGATAATCTGACTTCCCATGACGACCCTGATCTGCGATTGCAACCAAACCATGCCCCTGAACGCCCAGGCCTTAGGCGCGGCGCTGGATGAAGACTTAACCCTGCACAGCACCCTGTGCCGCCGCGAGGCGGGTGCTTTCCAAAAGGCGATCAAAGCCAGCGACGACGTCGTAGTGGCCTGCGGCCAGGAGCAACGCCTGTTTGCCGAGCTGGCCAACGAGACCGTGGGCGCCAAAGCGGGCGTGGTGTCCCCCATCAAATTTATCAACATCCGCGAGACCGGTGGCTGGAGCAAAGATGCCGCCAAATCCATGCCCAAGCTGGCCGCATTGCTGGCCGCAGCGCACTTGCCTGACCCCGAGCCGGTAGCCACTGTGACCTACAAAAGCCAAGGCCGTTTGCTGATCATTGGCCCGCTCGATGCGGCCATGCAGGCTGCCGACGTAGTGGGCGACACTCTGAGCGTGACGATTTTCTCTAACGGGCCAGGGGAGGGCGCAACACCCGCCTGGAGCCAGGCACGCAAGTATCCGCAGCTCACTGGCAAGGTGCAAAGCCTGACAGGCTGGCTAGGTGCGTTTGAGCTGCAATGGCAACGCAGCAACCCGATTGACCTGGACCTGTGCACCCGCTGCAACGCCTGCGTAGCCGCTTGCCCCGAGCAGGCCATTGGCCTGGACTTTCAAGTCAACATGGACAAATGCCAGAGCCACCGGGCCTGCGTGAAGGTGTGCGATGTGGCCGGGGCAATTGATTTTGCGCGCGGGCCAGAAGCGTTGACCGAGCAGTTTGACTTGGTGCTGGATCTGTCCGCCCAGCCGCTGATCGACTGGCACGCCGCGCCACAAGGCTACTTTAAAGAGGCCAGCACGGC
>JAYVDN010000237.1:0-10082 GCA_043749385.1 Polaromonas sp. | reverse complement strand
ATATTCTATTGGTCTGCAGCTTGATTAGTATCTTAAAAAGATCGTCAATACAGCCTTTTGAAGCGATAGGCATTAGCCAAGCCACGCACTGGCTGGGCCAGCACGTCTAAGCAGGCCAAATGCTGCGCAGATCCAGATCCAATACCCGCTTGAAGTCGTCCACATTGCCCGTTAGCAGCGGCAAGCCGTTCACGGCGGCAGATGCAGCAATCACGGCATCGGGTAATTTCAAACCAAACTGTTTGCGTATGCGAATGGTGTCTTGCACCACGCCCTCGGCCAAGGGTATTTCGCGCAGTTTGCTGAGCAATTGGCCCATTTGCCGTAGCGTGGTGTCGTTGTAGCCCTTCCAGCCCAGCACTTCGATGCGTGTAATCACGCTGATGTAGGCCTGCTGGGTGTCCATGGCTTGCCTGATGGAGGCCTTGACTTCGCTAGACAGCGCGCCCTGCAAGTTGTAGATCAGCACATTGGTATCGAGCAGCAGGGGCATACGTTGGACAATTGAGGTGGGCAATAAGTTGCAGACGAACAAGCTAGGTGCGGCGTGTGCTTACATGCCCAGCGGCCGGTCCCACTCTGCACGCAGGGCCGCTAGTTGGGCATCAATCTCTGCGCGTGTAGTGTGGCCCAGCGCACCGCTGAGCTGGTCGAACAAGCTGTAGGCATCCGAGGGCGCGTTCTCGGCCGCTACGCTCAGCGCGTTGCTGTCGATCACCACAATCACTTCATGGCGCTGCGCGAGGGCCGGTGGTGGGCCAACCCAAATGAGCTGAGAACCTTCTAACTGTGCTTTGTAACTGTGCAACATAATTCACCCCGTGGTTTACCGATTGATTCAACATCTGCGTATTGTAGGCATGCTGTGCCTGCTGGGTACAGCGCTGCCGTGTGTGGCCCGCGTTACGGACAGTAATGTGGCGAAAAGCAATGTGCCAAATTGTGCCGCCAGCCCAATGGAATGTCGCTGGAGCCGCTACTCAATAAATAGCATACATCTTACCGCTGGGAGCGGGCTACCGCGCTGGTACAGCAAGCTCTTCGCTCCTGCGCAGTTCAGCGCAAACACGGCTCACACCACATTCACCTCCAGCAAAGGCCGGTTTTCCAGCACCCTGGCCCATCCCAAAGCCGACAGATCCAGGCTGCGGTAGGCACCGTACACCACCAGCTCGGACAAAGCCCGGCCCACCGCAGGGGCGTGCTGCATGCCGTGGCCGCTGAAACCATTGGCAAACAGCAGGTTGTCTACCTCGGGGTGGGCACCCAAAATGGCGTTGTGGTCTAGCGTGTTCACGTCGTAGTGGCCAGCCCAAGCGTTGTGTACGCGGGCGGCCTCAAAGCCGGGCACGCGGGCGGCCAGAATGGGCCAGAGGACATCGTCAAACAGCGCGTGCTGCACCTCAAAGTCAAAGCACTCCGGGTCTTGGTGCGCGGGCGGTGAAATGCCGCAAATGAAACCTGCGCCTTCGGGCCGGAAATAGGCCCCGCTGGGGTCTACCACCAGCGGGCAATGCGCCAACTGCGCGGGTGAGGTGAAGTAGAAAACGCAGCGCTTGCGCGCCTGCACTGGCAGCGCAATGCCCGCGCTGCGCGCCAACGCGGCAGCGCCGGTACCAGCGGCATTGACCACCACTGAGCACGCCAGCGCAGAGCCGTCTGACAACAATACCCGCTCAATACGCCGCCCGCTGCGCTCTAGCCCCAGCACCTGCGCCTGCTGGTATTGCACGCCCAGCGCCATCGCCTTGCGCCGCAGCGCGCGCATCAGGCCGTAGGCGTCTAACCATCCCTCGCCCGACAAACCGAGCGAGCCCGCACTCAGCCCCTGTGTGCACAGCCATGGAAAGCGCGCCTGCAGCGCAGCAGGGGACAGCAGCGCGACGTCCACCCCCAGGCCACGTTGCACCCGGTGGTTGGCCTGCAACACGCCCTGCCCTGCCTCGGTGGCTAGAAACAGGTAACCGCCTTCGTGAAAGCCCACGTCGGGCCGCTCGCCATCCACCGCCAGGCGCTCGCCTATCTGGCGAATAAACTGCGTGCCAAACTGCGACATGCGGATGTTGTCGGGCGTGGAGAACTGGTGGCGTATCGACGCCGCCGAGCGTGCGGTGGCGCTGTTCGCATAGCTGAAGTCTTGCTCCAGCACCCGCACCGTGCCTTTGAAGCCCGGATGGGACGCCAAGAAATAGGCCACCGCGCTGCCCATGGCGGCCCCACCGACAATGACAACGTCTAGCGTCTGCATACCGCAACGACCTGCGCCTCACGCATGGCAACTCCTTCCATGGTCACTCCTGAATTAGGAGCTGCTCCCGCGATATTTTAAAGGGCTACCCCGTATTTTCACTTAAAAATCGGTCTTTAAGCAGGGCCCAAAATGCCCCGACTCAATACACCGGCTGGTGGCGGCGCACGGTATCCAGCACCGCCGCATCCAATGCAAAGCCTGCGCCGTGCGCTGCCGCCAGCTCTGCGGCGCGCTTTGCAAATGCAACTACCCCCATGCCATAGATAAACTGCATCGCCCCGCCTGTCCACACCGGAAAGCCAATGCCGAAGATGGAGCCAATGTTGGCATCGTGCAAAGTAGTCAGCACGCCTTCGTGCAGGCAGCGCGCGGTCTCGATGGCCTGGCGGTAGAGCAGGCGATCTTTGATGTCTTGCAAGTCCCAAGTGGTGGTGACAGAGGGATCAGTCGCTGCGCTGGAGGCCGCAACTGGCCTGCCAAAATGCTCTGCCAGCCCTGGCCACAGCGTTTTTTTGCCACCTGCCGGGTAGTCATAAAACCCGGCTCCCCCCGCGCGGCCGGGGCGTTTGAATTCTTTCACCATCTTGGCCACCAGTTGTTCGCCTTTGCTGGGCGAGTACGCCCGGCCCTCGGCCGCAAAGTCTTGCATGGTTTGCTCCATCACATGCACGGAGAGCGACAGCGCGGTTTCATCCAGCACGGCCAGCGGGCCCACAGGCATGCCGGCCTGGATGCCTGCGTTCTCGATCACCGCTGCGGGGATGCCTTCGCCCAACATGGCTGCGCCCTCCATCACAAAGGTGCCGAAAGTGCGGCTGGTGTAGAAGCCGCGCGAGTCATTCACCACGATGGGGATTTTGCCCAGCGACTGCACATAGTCAAAGGCGCGGGCTACCGTCTCGTCATCCGTTTGCTTGCCACGAATAATCTCTACCAGCTTCATCTTGTCCACTGGGCTGAAGAAGTGGATGCCGATGTATTTGCTGGGCTTCGCGCTGGCAGTGGCCAGGCCGCTGATGGGCAAAGTAGAGGTGTTGGACGCGAAGAAGCCGCCCGCCTTGAGCATCGGCTCGGCCTCTTGCGTGACCTTGGCTTTCAAGTCGCGTTGCTCAAACACGGCTTCAATGATCAGGTCGCAGTCTTGCAAATCGGCCGCTTTGTCGGTGGGCGTGATGCGAGCGAGTAACGCTGCTTGGTCTTGCGCGCTCATGCGGCCTTTGTCTACGCGCGGCTGCGTAATTTTGGCGCTATAGGCTTTGCCCGCCTCTGCGCGCTCCATCGACACGTCTTTGATGACGGTAGCAATGCCCTTGCTGGCCTGCACATACGCAATGCCCGCGCCCATCATGCCAGCGCCCAAGATGCCCACCTTGCTGGGTTTGAAACGCTCCACACCTTGAGGCCGCGACGCACCGCTCTTGATCGCGTTCATGTTTAAGAAGAAGGTGTTGATCATCGCCTTGGCATTCGTGCCCACCATCAGCTTGGCCAGGTAGCGGCTCTCGATACGCAGAGCGGTGTCGTAGTCCACACTCGCGCCTTCCACCATGCAGGCCAAAATAGCCTCGGGCGCGGGCTGCAAGCCGCGCGTGGTTTTGCGCAGTATGGCGGGTGCCACGCTGAGCGCGCCTGCCAGCGCCGGGCTGGAGGGCTTGCCGCCGGGGATTTTGTAGTCTTTGCTGTCCCAGGGGTGCGTGAAAGCGGACGGGTTGCCTGCATTGGCGTTGATGAATTCAATCGCTTTGCTGCGCAGTGTGGCCGGGTCTACGACCAGTTCATGCACCAGGCCGAGTTCAACCGCCTCTTGCACACCAAAGGTTTTGCCTTCCATCAAATACGGCTGCGCTTTGATCAGGCCCAGGTGCCGCGTCATTTTGGTCACGCCGCTGGCACCGGGCAGCAGGCCCAACGTCACTTCCGGTAGGCCAAACAGGATTTTTTTATCGTTGACGGCAATGCGGTAATGCCCCACCAGGGCCAGCTCCCAGCCGCCACCCAGCGCCGTGCCGTTCAGGCAGGTCACCACCGGTTTGCCCAGGGTCTCGATGGTGCGAAAGTTTTTCTTCACCAGCTCCACACCGGCGTAGCTTTGCGCCGCGTCTTTGGGCTGTAGGCGCATCACGCCCTTCAGGTCCGCGCCCGCAAAGAAAGTGGTTTTGTTGGAGGCGAGGATGATGCCTTTGACCTGCGCTTTATCCGCCACCAGCTGCGCCGCCACCGCCGTCATGTCGGCCTGCCAGTCCAGGCACATGGTGTTGACGGGCGAGTTGGGTTCGTCAAAGGTGAGTGTGGCGATGCCTTCTGCGAGGGTGTATTGGATAGTTTTCATGGGTGTTCACTATTAATTTAGTAGCTGCTAGCGAAATCATTTATTGGGATAACTGTCAATCTAGCTGTCAAATACGTTCCACAATGGTGGCAATGCCCATGCCGCCACCCACACACAGCGTAGCCAGCCCATAGCGCAGCTTGCGGCGGTGCAGCTCGTCAATCAGCGTGTTCAAAATCATCGCCCCGGTAGCCCCCAACGGGTGCCCCATGGCTATCGCGCCGCCGTTCACGTTGACCTTCTCGTGCGGCACACCCATCTCTTTCATAAAGCGCATGGGCACCGCGGCAAAGGCTTCGTTCACTTCAAACAAATCGATCTGGTCAATCGTCAGCCCCGCCTTGGCCAGCGCTTTGCGCGCAGCGGGCATGGGGCCCGTCAGCATGATGGTCGGGTCGGCACCACTGAGCGCAGCGGCGACGATGCGGGCGCGTGGCGTGAAACCGTGCGTCTTGCCTGCGGCTTCACTGCCAATCAAAATAGCAGCCGCCCCATCCACAATGCCCGACGAATTGCCCGCATGGTGCACATGGTGAATGCGCTCGACCTGCGGATAGCGGTTCAGCGCCACCTGGTCAAAGCCCATGGCCCCCATCTGCTCAAACGCGCTTTTCAACGATGCCAAGCCTTCCATAGTGGTGTGCGGTTTGATGAACTCGTCGTAGTCCAAAATAGTCTGGTCTAAAAAGTCTTTCACTGGCACCACGCTACCCGCAAAAAATCCGCCCTCGCGCGCCTTGGCGGCGCGCTTTTGCGACTCCAGCGCAAACGCATCGACATCCTCGCGCCGGAAGCCTTCGATGGTGGCGATCAAATCCGCGCCAATGCCCTGGGGCACAAAGTCGGTAGCGCGGTTGGTCTCGGGGTCTTGCGCCCAGGCACCGCCGTCCGAGCCAATGGGCACGCGGCTCATGCTCTCTACGCCGCCGGCTACGACCAAGTCTTCCCAGCCCGAGCGCACCTTTTGCGCCGCCATGTTGACGGCCTCCAGGCCGGAGGCGCAAAAGCGGTTGAGCTGCACGCCGGAGCACCTGAAGTCCCAGCCCGCCTTGAGCGCCGCCACCTTGGCAATCACCGAGCCCTGCTCACCGATGGGGGACACCACGCCCATCACCACGTCGTCTACCTGCGCGGTGTCAAAGTCGTTGCGCCGTTGCAGCTCGCGCAGCACCCCGGCCAGCAGGTTGACGGGTTTCACCTCATGCAGGCTACCGTCTTTTTTACCTTTACCGCGTGGCGTGCGGATTGCGTCGTATACAAATGCTTCTGTCATGGGGGGGTCTCCAAGGTTGAATGGCTTGCCCATCATTGTGTCGCAAATCAAGGTACGCCGGTGTCACGTCGGTAGAAGTCCGGGGTGTTCTTGATTTTCCCAAGTCGGGTGTTAGGATTGCGCGCATGATCCAAATCCACCACCTCAATGAGTCCCGCTCACGCCGCATTACCTGGATGCTCGAAGAGCTGGGGCAGCCGTATGAAGTTATCCACTACCAGCGTGACCCGCAGACGCGACTGGCACCGCCTGCGCTCACGGCCATTCACCCGCTGGGCAAAGCGCCTGTGCTGTGCGACGACGGCCTCGTGCTGATCGAGTCGGGCGCGATCATTGAATATCTGGCACGCCGCTACGGCAAGGGCCAGTTTGCACCCGCCATGGACTCGCCAGACTACAACCGCTACATGCAGTTTTTGCACTACGGCGAAGGCTCGGCCATGCTGCCGCTGATGCTCAAGCTGTACGTAGGGCGGCTGGGCGAGGCAGGCGCGCCGCTGCAACCGCGCATTGCCAGCGAGATACAAAACCACCTGGGGTATTTAAACCACGAGATCACCGGGCGCGACTATTTTGTGGGCAACACTTTGACCGGGGCAGACGTGCAACTCTCGTTCGTAGCGCAGGTAGCCATTCGCGGGCCGGGGCGTGAGGCGTTTGCGCAGTTGGCCCGGTTTGTGGACATGGTGGAGGCACGCCCGGCTTACCAGCGCGCTATCGCCAAAAGCGGCGTTTAAATCTAGCAAGGAATTAAGATGATCGACCGCACCCTGTACACCCCCGACCACGAAACTTTTCGCAGCAGTTTTCGCAAATTCATCGACAAAGAAATCGCCCCTTTCCATGCCGACTGGGAGGAGCAGGGCTATGTGGACCGCGAGGTGTGGCGCAAGGCGGGGGCGAATGGATTTTTGTGCATGACCATGCCGGAGGAATACGGCGGGAGCGATGCGGACAAACTGTACTCGGTGATCCAGATGGAAGAGTTGAGCCGCGCAGGCACGAGCGGCATTGGCTACACGCTGCACAGCGAGATTGTGGCACCCTACCTCTTGCACTACGGCACCCCCGAGCAAAAGGCGAAGTACCTGCCGCGCCTGGCCAGTGGCGGGATGGTGGGCGCAATTGCCATGAGTGAGCCTGCGGCAGGCAGCGACTTGCAGGGCGTGAAAACCACCGCGTTGTTGCAGCCTGATGGCGCGTACCTGCTGAACGGCAGCAAAACCTTTATCACCAACGGCTGGCATGCCGACCTGGTGATTGTGGTGGCCAAGACCGACCCTGCAGCGGGTGCCAAGGGCACCAGCCTGCTACTGGTCGAACGCGGCATGCCCGGCTTTGACACTGGCAAGCGGCTGAAAAAATTGGGCCTCAAAGCGCAGGACACCAGCGAGCTGTTTTTCAACAACGTGCGCGTACCGGCAGAAAATTTATTGGGCGGCGAGGCGCATAAAAACAAAGGCTTTATCTGCCTGATGGAGCAACTGCCCTGGGAGCGGCTGCAAATTGCCATCGGCGGTATTGCGGCGGCGCAGGCCGCCATTGACTGGACAGTAGCCTACGTGAAAGAGCGCAAAGTCTTCGGCCAGGCCGTGGCCAGCTACCAAAACACCCGCTACACCTTGGCCGAGCTGCAAACCGAGGTGCAAGTAGCCCAGGTGTTTGTGGACAAATGCACCGAGCTTGTATTGCAGGACAAGCTGGACACGGCTACGGCCAGCATGGCCAAGTACTGGTGCAGCGACCTGCAATGCAAGGTGATGGACGAATGCGTGCAGCTGTTTGGCGGCTACGGCTATATGTGGGAATACCCGATTACCCGCGCCTATGCGGACGCGCGGGTGCAGCGCATTTATGGCGGTACCAACGAGATCATGAAAGAAGTCATCTCGCGCAGTATGGGATTGGCTGGGAAATAGCAATGCCATGACGTATGGCAACGCTGCACATGGCAACGCTGCACATGGCAACGCTGCACATGGCAACGCTGCATATGAAAACGCTATTTTTTAAATAGCTGCTTCCGCGATATTCTATTGGGCTAGCGGCCTAATACCTCTTCAAAAATACACTCAATCGGCGTAAATACCGGCCTTCTTGATCACCGGGCTCCACTTGTTGATCTCAGCCTCCAGATGGGTCTTCAAACCCGCAGCGGTCATCTTGTCAGCGGAGGGAATATCAGAGCTCAGGTCTGCCAGGCGTTGCACCACTATCGGGTCTTGCATCGCGGTGCGCAGTGCGGCATTGATTTTGTCTAGCACTGGCGCTGGCGTGCCTTTGGGGGCATACATGCCATGCCATACCTTCACTTCAAAGCCCTTGAGGCCTTGCTCGTTGAGCGTAGGCACGTTGGGCAAGGCAGCCAAGCGGGTGAGAGACGTAGTGCCATACACTTTGACGCGGCCTTCCTTGATCAAGGGTACGGTTTGGGTGGTTTGGTCGCACAGCAGATCTACCTGCCCGCCTAGCAAATCATTCATGGCGGGGCCGGTGCCCTTGTAGGGGATGGTGTTCAGTTCAATACCGATCTGGCTTTGGAACAGCAGGCCGCACAGGTGCGACACTGCGCCCAAGCCGGCGTTGGCCATCGAGACCTTGTTGCCATTGGCCTTGAGGTAGGCCAGCAGTTCGGAGAAGTCTTTGGCCGGAAAGTCCTTGCGTGCCAGCAAGGTCATCGGCACGTCTACCACCTGTCCGATGTACTCAAAGTCTTTGAGCGGATCAAAAGAGAGTTTTTTGTACAGCGCAGGCGATGTGGCCATGCCCATATGGTGCAAGAAGATGGTGTAGCCATTAGGGGTAGCGCGCGCCACCTTGGTCGCCGCAATGGTGCCGCCTGCGCCCACCGCGTTTTCTACCAGCACCGTCTGGCCCAGCGCCTTGCCCATGGGGATGGCCATCATGCGGGCTACTACGTCGGTAGGGCCGCCCGCAGCGAAGGGCACGATCAGCGAGATCGGCTTGTCGGGAAAGGTTTGCGCCTGCGAGGTAGCGGCGATCAACACGCCGGCGGTAGCCAGCACGGCCAGAGCCATGAATTTAAGTTTGCGGTGCATGTCGTTTGTCCGGTTGGAAGAGTGCCCCAAGGCACACAAGAAAAAGTATTTTCGCACTCACAACGCCCCAAAGGCAAGATCGGTGCACCAGTGCAACTACGGACAAACCCCTTGTTCACGCGGGTTTTTATCCTTTGCTTGCAGCCTGAGCACTGGGGCTTGTCAGTAACTCAGCGCGCAGTTCGCGCACCCGGTGGTCTATGTAGTAGCCACCAAACTCGGTATAGCGCATCAAGCTGCGACGGCACTGCTGGCAACTAAACACATCGCAGCGGTTGTAGGGGAAAAACTGTAGCGCCACGGGCGCCTCAGCAGATTCGTAGCGTGTGCCTTGCGGGTGAAACTCTTCAAACGTGGGTTCGTACATGTCGGGGTCACGCAGCGTGCCCAGCTTGGCCATATGACCCGCTGGCCAGCGGCCCTCGGCCAGACTCTCCCATGCAAGGCAAGGCCCTACGGCGCAAGTACAGGGCTGCTTGGGCGCAGCCGCTAGTGCAGCACGCAGGGAGGCCTGGTCAAGCAAAGCTGGGGCCTCACTGGGGTGGTTATTCATAAGTCAATCCTGTTTTACTCCATCAATTTATCGGTAGAAGGTAGATAGTACCGTGAACAATGCATGGTCAACCTGCGCTATCACCTGCAAAAATACAGCATGACTTCTACCCACACTTCGCCCGCTGTCACCACGCCCCGCGCGCTGGGTGCTACCAGCTCTGCTGGTGCGCTACATCGTGTGGGGATCGACCTATTTGGCCATTCGCTGCGCACTGCTGAGCTTTGCGCCCTTCTTCCAGATGGGCGAACGCTTTTTCACTGCGGGGGCACTGTTGATGGTTTTTATGCGGCTTCGGGGAGAAAATTTACCTACAGTGTCGCAGTGGCGCAACGCTTTGATCGTTGGCGCTTTGATGCTGGCGGGCGGTATGGGCTTGACTGCCGTGGCCTCGCAAACCATCGACTCGGGCCTGGTGACCACCTTTATTGTGCTGGTGCAGATGATGGTCAGCCGCTGGGGGCTGCAGTGGGGCAAGCGGCCGGACCAAACGAAGGTGGCGGGCATGGCGGTGGGTTTGATGGGCGTGGTGGTGCCAGCCCAAGGACGCAGTTTTAACGCCTCTACGGTGGGTCTAATGGCCGTTGGCGGGGCTACTTTGATGGGGTCGCCGGGCT
>JAYVDN010000236.1:0-2467 GCA_043749385.1 Polaromonas sp. | reverse complement strand
GAAAAATAAATACGGAATCGTTAACACCCAAAAGAAAATAGACCCCATAGTGGGTAAAAAAACTGTCCGCGCGCTAGATTTTATTCTTTATCGTAATGGCAAGTAACTTAACGTTTTTTGGTTTTCGATTCTTCGGTTGAGGTACAGGTCATCGCCCGGTACCACTATTTAAAAAAGCCGCCCAGAAAAATGGATGCGGCTTTTTCTTCATCAACTGTTCTTGCGCCTCCGCCAGCGCCTTGCCCACTGGCAGTCCCTTCTTCATACCGGCGTACATTAGCCTGGACAACTCTGCCGTAGCATCGTCGTCCACCTCCCACAGCGAGCCGACTACGTTTTGTGCGCCCGCGTACAAGAAGCCTCGGGTCAGGCCCACCACATCGTCGCCACTGCTGATGCTGCCCAAGCCGGTCTCGCAGGCGGAGAGCATCACCAAGTTGGCATTCAGGCGTAGGCCGTAGATCTCGCTTACGCTGAGCATGCCATCGTTTTTGTCGTCTTTGGACAGTTTCAAGCGCGATTCCAGCGGTGCATCGGCTGAAAACTCCCCATGCGACGCGACGTGGATATGCGAGAAGTCGTAGGCGCGCTCTTTGATTAATGTTTCCGTGGCGGCAAGGCGCACAAATAGCTCGCTGTTTTTGGCAAACATGGTTTGCAGGTCTTGCGCCTCTAGCTGGGCTGCGGGCAAGTCAAATGCTGCTTGGCCAAGGTCTGGGTTGCCCAGAATGAGCAGGCGGTTAACCGGGTCTTTGGTGGATACAGAGAAAGACCTGGCTTCAGGCATAAGCCCTAGCAGCATGGCAGACGGCAAGTAGCGCAGAGCGCGGCCTTGCACCAAAAACTTCTCGCCATCGTGCAGTGCGGCAAAAGGCACGTAGTGCAAGCTGCCGTGCGGTACGATCAACAGGTCTCGGCCCGCTATGGCGCTTTGCATGGGGCGCAGCAAGCGCTTGTACAGCACCTCGCCCAGCTCTTTGCTTTGGCGACGGCGTTTTTTAATGGACTGCACATATTCGCTGACGTCTTCTGTCAGGCCATTGCCGTCGAGCTGAAAAATGCGGATCTCAGCGCCTGCAAGGGTGTAGCCATACAGGGTAGTGCCTGATGTAAAAAACCCGACCAAGGTTTCTTGCGGACCCAGGCCAGCCGCCATGCGCTCTACGCTGATGCTGCCTGATGTAATGAGCGATGCCAGCTGCGGTGCCAGACTTTGCAAGCGCATCGATGCTTGCTGCATCAAACCGTTCAGCTCAGCGCGGCGCGCCACGCTGGTATCGGGCACCTGGATAGACAGCTCCGAGTCAATACGCTGAAACTCTGCGAACGCCGCTGCAATTTCGGGCGCACGCTGGCCGTAGATGCCAAAGTCAGACTTGGTGGCCAGCATATCTACCAGCGCACGCGACTTGGCTTGCTCTGCCACCTCCAGCACCTGGGCTTTGTTGCCCAGCTTGAGCGCGGTGCGCACAATGCCCTGGTAGACGGCCTGTTTGTCGGCGGCAAAACCAATCTTGCTGGTCTCGGTGCGGATCGAGCGGCGCTGGCCCTCTACCAGGTCGCGCGCTTTGCGAAAGTACTCCAGCGCTTTTTCGGTTTGGCCATCGCGCTCGGCCACCCTGCCGCGCTCGTACAGCACTTGCCAATAAATCTCGGCGTTTACCGTCAGCTCGGGCGTGGCCAGCAGTTTGTCAAAGCCCGCGCGGGCGGGATCTATGCGGCCCACTTCAAACTGCGCCTTGTGCATCATGAAGGCGCGTGGCAGCTCGGTCCACACCCAGTTATTGCGCCCGGTAAATGCAGCGCCCGACAGCAAGTTGTCCAGCATCATGTCAAAGCGAAACGATGCATCGCTGGACTCCAGTGTCACTACCACGTCGGCCCATGCACCGATGGCCATTTGCGCGCGGGCTAGCGCCATAGCCTTGGCGCGCTTGTAGTCGCTGCGTACGTTAAAGCCTTTGAGTAGTTCTACAGTCTGCCGCGCAGTGGTGTAGTCGCCTTGCAGGGCCACAGCCAGGGCTACGGCGGCGTAGGCACCCACTACCATGTCTTGGTCGCCACTGTTTTCCTTGCGTAGCCACACCAGCGCGTCATTGGCTTGCTTGCGTGCCTCGGCGTATTGGCCCAGGTCGGTCAGGGCTTCTGCACGCATCAGGTGGATGGTGGGGGTGGCATCGTCCAGGCCGAAAATGCGGGTGCGTGTGTCGCCCTTAGTGACTAGGGCTTGCAGTTGGTTAAGGCAGGGCAGCAGCTTTTCATAGCGCTTGAGCTTGGAGTAGGCAAAGCACAGCGCGTGCTGGTCACGCGTGCGCAGGGGCCCTTGCTTGGCCAGGGCCTCTACCTGCTTTTCTATCAGGTCGTAGCGGCCTGCACCTGCGTAGCCGGTTTGGTCCGTGCCGTAGTCCGCGTGGGCGCTCAGGCCCGCACTGGCTAGCAGAGTGGCGGCAAGCCACCTCCCCATGGA
>JAYVDN010000235.1:0-3050 GCA_043749385.1 Polaromonas sp. | reverse complement strand
GCGCAGCACGTACAGCAATGGCGTGCTCTCCTGTGCTTGAACCGTGCGCTCTTGGCCGTTGACTTGCAAGGGGAACGTTCGAATAGTTTGCATGCTTTTGATTATGGTGCGGTATTGGGTGAACCATCTTCACGGAACTACGTACGCCAACCATCCGCGATAATCTATCGAACTGCTTATTGCCGCTTTGCGCATTTTTGACATGGAATCACTACTTTGGCTGGAATTGTGAGTCACACACCGATGATGGCCCAGTACTGGGGCCTGAAAAAGGACTACCCCGATACCCTGGTGTTCTACCGCATGGGCGATTTCTATGAAGTGTTTTATGCCGATGCTGAAAAAGCGGCGCGCCTCTTAAACATCACCCTCACCCAGCGTGGGCAGTCGGGTGGTGAGCCGGTGGTAATGGCCGGTGTTCCATTCCATGCACTAGAGACGTATTTGGCGCGGCTGATCAAACTGGGCGAGTCCGTCGCCATCTGCGAGCAAGTGGGCGAGGTAGGTGCCAGCAAAGGCCCGGTCGAGCGCAAAGTGGTGCGCGTGGTCACGCCCGGTACGCTGACTGACAGCGAGCTGTTAAATGACAAAACCGAGTCGGTGCTGCTGGCCGTGCACCAAGCGCCGCGCAACCAACTGGGCCTGGCCTGGCTGGCCGTCACGCAAGCGCAGATTCAACTGGCGCAGTGCGCGCACGACGAGTTGGCCGCATGGGTGGCGCGCATTGCGCCCAGCGAGCTGATCTATAGCGGTGACGTGACGCCCGCGTTTGAACAGCAGATCAGGGCGCTGCGCTTTGCCTCCAGCCTGTCGCTCACCATTCGCTCGGCTTTCCAGTTTGACAGCGGCCTGGGCAACACCAAGCTGTGCGCGCAACTGCAAGTGGCCAGCCTGCAAGCCTTCAGCGCCGATGAGGCCGTGCATGCCCACGCCGCCGCATCCGCCCTGCTGGCCTATGCCGAGCATACGCAGGGCAAGGCGCTGCCGCATGTGCGCTCGCTCAAAGTGCAGCGCGATGACGAGCTGATTGACCTGCCCCTGACCACGCGGCGCAATCTGGAGCTGCTGCTGACGCTGCGCGGCGAGGACGCACCCACCCTCTTCTCCCTGCTGGACACCTGCCAAACTGGCATGGGCAGCCGGGCTTTGAAGAGCTGGTTGCAGTCGCCTCTGCGCGCGCGCACGGTGGCGCAGCAGCGTCTGCAAGCCATTGGCACATTACGCAGTGGCGACAGCGGCGACCATGCTGTCAAACTGCGTGCACAGCTCAAAGGTGTGAGCGATGTAGAGCGCATTACCGCCCGCATTGCGCTGCGCCAAGTGCGCCCACGCGAGCTGGTAGCCTTGCAGCAGACGCTACAACAATGTGAGCTTCTCGCGCAATATTCTAAAGGGCTAGAGGCTGATTTGGCATTGATATCTGGCCATTTGTCGCCGCCTGCGGGTTGCGCGCCGTTGCTGCAAAGTGCGCTGCTGCCAGAACCCGCCGCCCTGATCCGCGACGGCGGCGTGATCGCCAATGGCTTTGACGCCGGCCTGGACGAACTGCGCAATATTGGCGATACCTGCGATGCGTTTTTGCTCGACCTGGAGGTGCGCGAAAAAGCCCGCACCGGCATTGCCAACCTGCGGGTGCAGTTCAACCGCGTGCATGGTTTTTACATTGAAGTGACGCAAGGCCAGCTGGACAAAGTGCCCGACGACTACCGCCGCCGCCAGACGCTGAAAAACGCCGAACGCTTTATCACCCCCGAGCTGAAAACCTTTGAAGATAAGGCACTCAGCGCACAAGACCGGGCACTGGCGCGTGAAAAGTATTTGTACGAGCAACTGCTAGACGACCTGCAAGCCTTTGTGCCCGCGCTGTCCCAGTGCGCTACCGCCCTCGCCTCGCTGGACGCGCTGTGCGCGCTGGCCGAACGCTCGCTCACGCTCAACTGGTGCGCACCGCAGTTTGTCAAGGAGCCTTGCATCGACATCCAGGCTGGCCGCCACCCGGTGGTAGAGGCGCGCTTGGCCGAACTTTCGTCGGGCAGCTTCATCGCCAACGACACACAGTTCAACGCCAAAACCCGCATGCAGGTCATTACCGGCCCCAACATGGGCGGCAAGTCCACCTACATGCGCCAGGTGGCCATCATCACCTTGCTGGCCTCGGTGGGCTCCTACGTGCCCGCAGCGGCCTGCCGCTTGGGGCCGATAGATGCCATCCACACCCGCATTGGCGCGGCGGACGATTTAGCCAACGCGCAGTCCACCTTCATGCTGGAGATGACCGAGGCCGCGCAAATTTTGCACGCGGCCACGCCCCACTCGCTGGTGCTGATGGACGAGATCGGGCGCGGCACGTCTACCTTTGACGGCCTCGCACTCGCATCTGGCATCGCAACGCATTTGCACAAGTCGCAAGCCTTCACGCTGTTTGCTACGCACTACTTTGAGCTCACCGACTTCCCCGCCCAGCACCACGGCGCGGTGAACGTACATGTGAGCGCGGCAGAGAGTGGGCACGACATTGTGTTTCTGCACGAGATCCAACCCGGCCCCGCCAGCCGCAGCTACGGTATCCAGGTGGCCAAGCTGGCGGGGGTGCCGGCAGCGGTGGTGAACCACGCCCGCCACGCCTTGGCGGCGCTAGAGACCCAGCAAAACACCGCTCAGGCGCAGGTAGACCTGTTTGCTGCGCCGCCAGAAAGCGCTACACAAGATGGTCATGGTGGTGCCCTAGAATCAGCTTTGAAAGACATCCACCCCGACACCCTGAGCCCGCGCGAGGCGCTGGACGTGTTGTACCAACTCAAAAAACTCTCAGATAAAAAGTAACGGAGCACCCATGACATATTGCGTAGGCATCAAACTCAAAGCAGGCTTGGTCTTTTTGTCCGACTCGCGCACCAACTCGGGCCTGGACCAGATCAGCACCTTCCGCAAAATGATCGTGTATGAAAAACCCGGTGACCGGTTTATGACGCTCTTGTCTGCGGGCAATCTGAGCATCAGCCAATCTGTCCGCGAGATCTTGCAGGTAGAAAAACTAAAAAATGAAGAGG
>JAYVDN010000234.1:0-1846 GCA_043749385.1 Polaromonas sp. | reverse complement strand
TGCAGGTCTTTTTCTGGGAGCCGATCAAATCCAGCTACGCACTGGGCGAGCTGATGGTCAAGGCTACGCCGCTGCTCATCATCGCGCTAGGCTTGGCCGTGTGCTTCAGGTCGAACGTGTGGAACATTGGCGCAGAAGGCCAGTTTGTGATGGGCGCTATTTTTGCCGGTGGCGTGGCGCTGCTGGCTGACAAAGACACGGGCCGCTGGATTGTGATTGCCGTCATCGTGGCGGGCGTGCTGGGCGGCATGTTCTGGGCGGGCATTACCGCGCTGCTGCGTGACAAGTTCAACGCTAACGAGATTTTGGTCAGCCTGATGCTGGTGTACGTGGCCGATATGGTGCTGAGCTACATGGTGTTTGGCCCCTGGAAAGACCCGCAGGGCTACAACTTTCCGCAGAGCAAAAGCTTCGATGCGGTCACGAAGATACCAAAAATAATGGACGGCTCGCGCATGACCATTGGCCTGCTGCTGGGCCTACTGGGCGCTGCCGGGCTGTGGATATTCCTCTTCCGCACCCGCGCAGGCTTTGCGCAGTTGGTGGGCGGGCTGGCACCAGCTGCAGCGCGCTACGCAGGCTTTAGCAGCCGCCGCGCGCTGTGGACGGCGCTTTTAATGTCGGGCGGTGCGGCTGGCCTAGCAGGTGCGCTAGAGGTAGCCGGGCCCATTGGCCAGCTCACGCCCTACGTCCCCGCAGGCTACGGTTTTGCCGCCATCATCGTGGCCTTTGTCGGGCGGCTGCACCCTGTCGGTATTATCTTTTCGGCTATGTTGATGAGCATGTTTTACATCGGCGGTGAGTTGGCGCAGTCGCGCATGGGCCTGCCTAAATCGATCACCGGCGTGTTCCAGGGGCTGCTGCTGTTCAGCCTGCTGGCCTGCGACACCTTAATGGCCTATAAAGTGCGTTTTTATAAGCCTTTTAGGCCTGTAGCCCAACAGAATATCGCGGGAGCAGCTATAAATAATATAGTAACCGAAGCCGCCCAAGGAGGTGCATAGATGGAACCCTACGCCCTGCTACTGGCCGCCACACTCAACGCTGGCACCGTGCTGGCCATTGCCGCACTGGGTTTGCTTATCAATGAAAAAGCGGGCATCGTCAACCTGGGCGCAGAGGGCATCATGCTGTGCGCCGCTGTGGCAGGCTTTGCCGCCGTGGTGCATACCGGCAATGACTGGGTAGGCTTTGCCGCAGGTATGGGCGCGGGTGCGCTGCTGGCCGCCATCTTTGGCCTGCTGGTGATTTGGCTGAACACCAACCAGTACGCCACCGGGCTGGCCCTCAGCCTGTTTGGCGCGGGCTTCTCGGCCTTTGCCGGCATCAGCTATGTGCAAGAAAAGCTGCCCGAGCGGCCGCAGTTTGCTGTGCCGTTGTTGTCCGACATCCCCTTGCTGGGCAGTGCGCTGTTCAAGCAGCACCCCATGGTGTACGCCGCCATGGCGATGGCCGCCGTGCTGGTATGGTTTTTGTACCGCTCCCGCACCGGTTTGGTGCTGCGCAGCGTAGGCGAAAACCCCGACGCTGCCCACGCCCTGGGCTACCCCGTGCGGCGCATACGCCTGGCCGCCGTAGTAGTGGGCGGCGCGCTGTGCGGGCTGGCCGGGGCCTACCTGTCGGTTATCTACACGCCGCTGTGGGTAGAGGGCATGGCAGCTGGCAAGGGCTGGATAGCGCTGGCCCTCACCACCTTCGCCACTTGGCGCCCGGCACGGGTATTGCTTGGTAGTTATCTGTTTGGCGGGGTCACCATGGTGCAGTTCCATTTGCAGGGCATCGGCGTAGACGTGCCCAGCCAGTTTCTCACCATGTTGCCCTACATTGCCACCATCGTGGTGCTGGC
>JAYVDN010000233.1:0-2668 GCA_043749385.1 Polaromonas sp. | reverse complement strand
TGACTTGCGCATGAGAGTACTCATCACTTATGTCTTGGCCGGACAACCGCAGTCGTTAGAGGGAATATCCGGTG
The DNA here is from genome assembly GCA_043749385.1 of Polaromonas sp. Classification (GTDB taxonomy): domain Bacteria; phylum Pseudomonadota; class Gammaproteobacteria; order Burkholderiales; family Burkholderiaceae_C; genus JAAFIP01. Next base: position 2,594 of record JAYVDN010000233.1, on the reverse strand, counting down.
GTGCTACAGCATCGGTATAAGGCCAAGGCGGTGTGTTTCCAGGCATAGACCCATGGTTGTGAGTCGTCAAGTCCAGCATTCGCACCGCGTTTTCGCCTTCAATCTTTACATCCATCGACCACATGGTGAAGAACACCTTACCCATGTTCTTGTGCGTGATAACCCCCTTCATCGGTGCGACACCTGCCTCATCACCCATGCTTTTTTTGAAGTTGCTCTTGTTTTTGAGCATTACTTCCTGTCCTGAAATCTTCACAGTAGTAGAACCGTCGCTGGTGTCCGAGGCCATGCCAGTATTAGGGTAAGGAATGGGTATGCCGGGTGGCGTGGCAGGGGTTTGTGGCGGGGTCATGCATACATCAGGGAAGGCACAAATTGATTTGCCAGCAGCTTGCTTGCAGGATACCTCCATCATGTTAGCGTAGACCTCATTACTCATGCCGCACCTCGGTATTGCAGTGAGAGCGCGGCGCGTTGTCCGGCATCATTTGCCATGTGAGTCAATATGTTGGGGCCTTTTGTGTACGCTTTGCGACAAGCGGCTTCAGCCATGGCAATGACAGCGGCACCTGCTACCGCGCCTTGCTCACCAGTGCATTCGGCCGGATGCCAAAGGTCAAACTCTTCCTTAAGTTGGCGCATTGTGCGAGATACCGCCAGCGATGCCTCTTTGAAATAATAGTGCTCGCCTGACAGGTCGGTAATGCGAAAGTCCATATGGCACATTTCGCAGCCTGCATCGGCTAGCGCTGTCTTGATGGCCTGCGACAGGCCTTCCGCACGCAGTGGCTCACCGCTTTCGAGGTGTGCTGCTTCGCGTGCAAACCCAATGCCGGTACAAAGCAATTCACCACCGGCTCCGCTATCCGCGCCCACCAGCAGTGCGCCTGCGCCCTCGCCAGGCATAAAACCATTGGAGTTGCTTTCGGTAAGGATTCGCCCTTGCCGTTCATAGTGGCTAAGTGTTGGCCCGTTGAGGAGACTGTCCGTGGCCGCGATGAGAACGCGACTGCATGTGCCACTGGCAAGAAATCTGCGAGCTTGCGCCAGCGCAACTGCAACACTTACTCGTCCGTGTGCGACGATCGCTGATTGTGGTGAAAACTGCGCTCCCAGTTCGCTTTGTATGCTCAGAAACAACTGGTCATCCAGTCCATCCAGACGCTCTGGTCTTTCGGGCTCTGCCACGCACAGCAGTAGCGGAATACCGCCCCAATCTTCCTTGGGCATGTCTTCCAAAGCTTCTTCAATCGCCATCGAAGCCATCTTGGCCAGCTTGGTTAAGCCACGCCATGGTTGATCTAGTGTGACCTGGTGCGCCATGATCCATTCACCATTCGAATCAATCACACGCGTTTCACTTGGATTGGTCAGCTTTGCGCGCAGTGCCGCGCAAGTGGCTGGCGCGCTTAAACCCACCGACGTGACCAAGCCGGTTTTGAGAATGGCGATAGGCGTGGCATTCATGCTGGCGCGACTTCCTCGACAGGAGTGCTGTCCATAACGACGGGATTGGAGGCAGAGAACTTTTCACGCTGTTGCCACCATTCCCGGCCCTTTTTGCCCACCACTACTTGGGCGATTTCAAACATGTTCTTTTTGAGGGGCCTTGCCACGCGCCATGCAAGCGAGAAGCGCTGATGGTCAGGTTCTATAAGCAAAGTGTCTAGCGTGGCTGTGTAGTCTTCAGAGTCCCCTTTTTTTGGCGAGATGTTGACTGAAAAATTCAAGTTGGGAATAGTGAAGCGCGTGAGGCCTTCAGGCGTTAGGTTGACTAACGACACTTGGGTACGTTGTTCATCAAAAAAGCCCAGTGGCACTTGCTGGTCCATGGGGGCAGCTTGAAAGTATTGCTCCTCAAAATCTGGTGGTAAAAAGGGGAAGTGCTTGTCTAGCCATTCATCGTCGTAGGTGCCTGCAAAGCGGCTGCGGGAGTTCCAGCCACGGCCTAGGGGGCCGAAAGCCATGGGGCGGTAGTTGCCGCTGGGGTCGCGCACTGTTTGGTTCACCTCTTCGGTGCTGGGCAGGGGCTTGCCTTCTACCCAGTCGACCTTGATATGTTTATGAAAACCTCTGCCCACCGGGTTGGGCATAAAGGCGGCGTGCTCGGATGGGTCTTTGTGGTGCAGGTCGGTGCCGCCAAAGGCTACGTCATACGAGATGGGTTGCTTGACGAAGGCACCGGGGTGCGAAGCGGTGGCACCTACCAGGCCACACTCCCAATGGCGTGGGCCTATTACCGCCAGAGACTTGCTCCAGTTGCCTACGCGCAGGCCTGCTTCTACTCGTGTAGTGGGCCTGCCATCGGGAGCGTAGGCGCTACCCAGTAGCAAAACGTCGCAGCGTGGTTTGCGGGGGGCAAAGTCAACTTCATACACTGGGGCTGAAAAGCCGGGTGCCCCCGTAAAGGTGTCGGCCATCACCAAGGGCAGTTGCTCGTCATGCAGGGCAAAGTGGCCTGGCGGTTCGCTGGGCAGGGGGAAGCGAAAGGTGCCTTTGATCACCACCACCAGCAGCTCGCGGCCACTGGGCTCCAGGCCCATGTTGTAGCCTGCAACCATGCGGGTGGCGTTGATGAGTTCCATGGTGCTGGA
>JAYVDN010000232.1:0-3418 GCA_043749385.1 Polaromonas sp. | reverse complement strand
TGCTGGTATTGGGCAAGTCAAACATGGTGTCGATCAGCGCGTTTTCCAAGATCGAGCGCAGGCCACGGGCACCGGTTTTGCGCTCCAGCGCTTTGCGGGCAATGGCTCTGAGCGCACTGGGGCGCACTTCCAGCTCTGCGCCTTCCATGGCCAGTAGCTTGGCGTATTGCTTGACCAGCGCGTTTTTAGGCTCGGTCAAAATCTGCACCATCGCGTCTTCGCTTAATTCTGACAGCGATGCCACCACGGGCATACGGCCAATCAGCTCGGGAATCAGGCCGTATTTGATCAAGTCTTCCGGCTCAATCTCTTTAAAGCTTTGCGACAAACTACGCTGTTTTTTACTTTTGACGGTGGCACCAAAACCAATGCCTGAGGCTTCGGTACGCGCTTCGACCACTTTTTCCAGCCCTGCAAAAGCACCACCGCAGATGAACAAAATATTGGTGGTGTCGATCTGCAAAAAGTCTTGGTTGGGGTGCTTGCGCCCGCCTTGGGGCGGCACACTGGCCATCGTGCCTTCAATGATCTTGAGCAGAGCCTGCTGCACGCCCTCGCCGCTCACGTCACGGGTGATCGACGGGTTGTCGGACTTGCGCGATATTTTGTCGATCTCGTCGATGTAGACAATGCCTTGCTGCGCCCGCTCAACTTCGTAGTTGCAGGTTTGCAGCAGCTTGGAGATGATGTTTTCTACGTCTTCGCCTACATAGCCTGCCTCGGTCAGCGTGGTGGCGTCGGCCATGACAAACGGTACGTTGAGCATGCGGGCCATGGTTTGGGCCAGCAGGGTTTTGCCGGAGCCGGTGGGGCCGATCAGCAGAATATTGCTTTTGGTCAGCTCGACATCGTCTTTTTTGGCTTTGTCTTTGTAGCGCAGGCGCTTGTAGTGGTTGTACACCGCCACCGACAGGGCGCGTTTGGCGGCGTCTTGGCCAATGACATAGCCGTCCAGATTGTTTTTAATTTCCAGCGGCGTGGGCAGGTCGCCACGCGCTTCGCGCTCGGCGTCGGGCAGCACTTCATCACGGATGATGTCGTTGCATAAGTCAATACATTCGTCGCAGATAAACACCGACGGGCCCGCAATGAGCTTTTTAACCTCGTGCTGGCTTTTGCCGCAGAAGGAGCAGTACAGTGTTTTTTCGCTCGGAGAGCCTTTACGGTCGGCCATGAGATGGGTGCCAGGTTACGCTAATTTGCCAATGATACCGCTAAGAAGTAACCAAATACGCTGGATTGGTGTGCTCGGGGGTGGTTTGGCGAAATTTAGGCGCTGGGTTGCATTGTGGGTTTGCAAGCATGGGAACCGACTCCCCTACTGTGCACGCTCTGGCACTTGGTGTGCACAGCTCCGCGGCTGTCCCCCGTGGCGGCTTATGGCCGCCTACTCCTCCTTGATGCCGCTGCGCTGTGCACACCAAGTGCCAGCGCTGCGAACTATATTCGTTAGGGCTGTAACGGTGGTCGCCGGCCTTTCTCCAGATTTTTCATCGCAAACACGCTACATCACCGCTTGCAGGCAGTGGCTCGCTCCATTTCACGGTTGCGTGGTGTGCGGTGGTTGCTTGGGCGGTGAATCTGCGACAACTTTGTATTTAAATCAGGCTGTAGCCCAATAGAATATCGCGGGAGCAGCTATGAATTATGTAGTGTCTACACCTCTTCACATTTCCATCCCTGTCTCATGGGCGGCTATTCCGCTGCCTCCACAGCACATTCCGCGCCGACGCAGTAGCTAAAAACTCAGCTACCACAGGCATGTTTTTTCACTTTGTACGCTATAGTGGAAGTAACAAATCCGGTTCCCAATCTGCTCTTGCAAGCGCCTAGCAAGAAACTGGAGTGGCGACTTTACCGAATGCGACATGCTTTTAAATTGGCATGCAGTAGAGCTGTAACATGATGAATATAAACAGTTTTTCAAAGTTTGGTGATCGGCGTTTTTTCGCAGACAGCCATGTTATTCCGCAGTATTGCGGGATGTATCGTTAGCCCTCATATGCAAGGTTCTTCCCTTATGGAACGTACAGGAATACGAACTCAGAGTCACATTGAGCGAGTTCACGTTAAGAACGTGATGAATCCGCTTTTGTGGATATGCGGGCTAGTGTCAGCTCCGTCTGCGATCGCGGTAGCTATGTCCTCTGCACCAACGTGGGTGCCGATGGCACTTGCTACAGTGCCTGTCGCAGTATCTCTATTGGCCTATATCTACTTCATGTTCACGCAGCCTGATAGGTTGCAGTCGGAAGGCTATCAATTACGGAAGCAGGCCCTTGAGCTTATTGAAGAAAAGGGCAGTCTTGCAGTGATTGAGGCCACGACTATAGAAATCATCTCTAACCCTGACTTGCCCGCGCTCAGCGGCCCTGCAAAGGAGGTGAGATGAGAAAGGCATATCTACTCGTCTTCTCCGAAGCAACTGGGGGTAAGACGGCCATTCGTGAGTGGTTAAACGCTGAGGACTTGGTTCTCCATTGTAGAACCGACCTGCCAAACATGTTCTATGTTATCTCGGAGGCCGACGCAGCTGATTTGTCTCAGTCACTTTCAAACCACATTGGCGCGAAGGGGCGCTATCTGATTACAGAGGTAGGAGACAACCGACAAGGGCTCCTGCCGAAAGAGTCTTGGTATCTGCTTCGAAACAAGAAGCGAAAGCCACCCGATGAAGGCTAACAAGGCAGCCAACACGGACACACGGCGGCTGAGCGCCGCTGCTTCTTTCTTAATACTGACCTTAACTCGATGCATAAAAACAGCGCATCTCAGCGTATAGCCGAGCGACACAACGCCAGTTAAGCGGCAGTTCGGCGTGCTTGGGATGAAAAATCTGGAGCAAGGCGCGGGGACCAACTTTAGATTGCTACCATGGTGCCCGCGTGTTTGCGCAGGATTTTTGCAGCACAAGTTCCCGAGCTGCTGCCAGCCAACCAAGTTCGCGTAGACTCTTCAAACCGAGGCGGTTACCGCGATCAAACCAAGCGTTTGAGCAAATGGTAGTGCACCATCCCGGCTTTACCAGAGCGTGCTACTTGCAACCCAAAGGGCTCCAAATCAGCGTCCAGCCAAGTCTTGGGGGCTTCCAAATACACAGCACCCTCGCTAGACACCGCATGGGCTGCAGCGGTGATGGCTTTGTCGTAGATGGGGGCTTCAAAGGGCGGGTCGATGAAGACTACGTCTACACTGCCGCGCGGCAGGGCCTGCAAAATGGCGATGCCGTCGCCGCGCTGGATGCGCACGTTCTCGGCTTTGAGCTTGGTTTTGAGCGTTTGCAACTGGGCCACCAGTTTGGACTCTGACTCTATCAAAAGCACGTCCAAAGCGCCGCGCGATGCGGCCTCCAGGCCTAGCGCGCCGGTGCCTGCAAAAGCGTCCACGCAGCGCAGGCCGCTCATGTCTTGGCCTAGCC
>JAYVDN010000231.1:0-3024 GCA_043749385.1 Polaromonas sp. | reverse complement strand
GCTACCAGCACCAGCGCCGCACCCGCCAGCATGCCCGAGCTTACGGGCTCGCCCAAAAATAAATGTCCCCAAGCCACGCCAAACAGCGGGATCATGAAGGCTGGTGTCATGGCCGCAGTGGCCGACACATGGCGCAAGATGCGCAAATGCACCCAGTAAGCCAAGGCTGAGGTAATGATGCCCATCACCGCCACCGCCGCCATGGCGGGCACGGTAAAGCGCGCCTGCGGCAAGGCCCACAGCGCAGCGGGCGCTACCAAAATGGCCGACCACAGGTGAATGCCCGCAGCAATCGCCACCGGCTCTATGCGTGCGACGGCGCGCTTCATCAGTGGGTTGGATATGCCGTAGCACATGGCCGCTCCGGTGCAGGCCAGGGCCGCCAGCACCACCGAGGGCGTAGGCGTGATGGGCCCCAGCCGCACGATCAAGGCCACACCGGCAAAACCCAGCACACAGCCGATGATTTTGCGCGGCGTGAGGGTGTCCACTTTCAGCCACGCGCCCGCCAGGCAGCCAAACACGACGGCACTGGTGTTGAGCAAGGCGCTGTAGCCAGCGGGCAGATGCAAGGCCGCCCAAGCATAGAGCACAAAGGGCAAGGCCACCGACAAAATGCCGATCACCAGCAGCTCACGCCAATGCGACCACGGCCAACGTTGGCGCAGTGCACGCATGATGCAGGCCAACGTAAAAGCCGCCAGGCTGATGCGCAGCCCGGCCAGCACGGCTGGGCCTAAAACCGGGCTGGCAATGCGGATAAACAGAAAAGAAGCCCCCCACAACGCCGACAAAGCTACCAATTGCAAGAGAGTTTTTACCGGCATAGAGGCACAGGATACAGGGTAAACGTGGAGATTTGCAGCCTTTCGGCCATGCCGATGGCAAATGGTTCGGTGACGGGCAGAGTGTGGCAAAAAACACAGTTTGAGTGCGTAACGTAACAGTTCGGGTTATAATCGTAGGCTGAGCATAAAGAGCTCGAGTCCTTTGTGTTCTGTCAAGGTAGCGCTGTTAAAGGCATAAGCTTTGACAATTTCCCGGAAATTGTTTTCTTATTATTTATTACTCAATCAAGGAATTGAAATGAAAAAGACCCTCGTATTAGCATCTTTGGTGGCCGCTGTGGCCTTGGCCGCTTGCGGTAAAAAGCCAGACGCAGCTCCTGCTGCCGCTCCTGCGCCAGCTGCTGCTGCTCCAGCACCTGCTGCACCTGCAGCAGAAGCCGCTAAAGATGCAGCTTCCGCTGCTGCTGCTGCCGGTGGTGCTGCTGCTGCTGCTACCGGTGCTGCTGCTGCTGCTACCGGTGCTGCTGCCGCTGCTACTGGCGCCGCTGCTGCTGCTACCGACGCTGCTAAAACAGCTGCTGCTGGTGCCGCTGGTGCTGCAACCGATGCTGCTAAAGCCGCAATGGCCGGTGGTGCTGGTGCCGCCGACGCTGCTAAAGCTGGTGCTACCGCTGCTGTTGACGCAGCTAAAGCCGCTGCTGGCGATGCTGCTAAAGCAGCCGCTGGCGCAGCTACCGACGCAATGAAGAAGTAATTCTTCCAAGCATCTAAAAAAGCTCCCTCGGGAGCTTTTTTTACGTCTACCGTTCAGGAGGGTGGACATTCCATGCACAAGCCAAGGTTGCGCGCAATAGGCGTGTGTGGAACCCCCATAGGTCCAAAGCACACCTTGTTTGCATGAACCAGAGCGAGTCGTGGTCATCGTGCGACGCCACCCAAGCTTGGAATAGGCTTAACGTGCAAAACTTGCGTACTATAAAATAAATAGCTGCTCCCGCGATATTCTATTGGGCTAAAAGCAAAAAAGCCTCGGAAAACCGAGGCTTTTGAAAGTGGGCTGAGCAGCCCATCAAGTCTGTGCAAGCTCAGTCGCGCTCGCCGCCAAAGATGCCCAGCAAGGACAACAGGCTTTGGAAAATGTTGAACAGGTCGAGGTACACCGCTAGCGTGGCGCTAATGTAATTGGTCTCGCCGCCGTCCAGAATCTGCTTCAAGTCGTACAGCAGGTAGGCAGAGAAGATCGCAATCGCCAAGGTGCTGATCACCGCCATGCCGATGGTGGAGCCGACAAACACGTTGACGATGCTACCCACCATGAGCACCAGCACGCCAACAAACAGCCACTTGCCCATGCCTGAGAGATCGCGTTTGATGACCGAGGCTACGGAGGCCATCACAAAAAATATGCCCGCAGTGCCGCCAAAGGCGGTCATTACCAGCGAGGAGCCATTTTTAAAACCCAGCACTCTGGCTATCAGGCTTGATAGCATCAAGCCCATAAAAAACGTGAATGCCAGCAGCACGGGGACGCCAGCCGCCGAGTTCTTGGTTTTTTCGATAGCGTAGATAAAGCCGAACGCGCCAGCTAAAAACACCACCATACCCATAATGCCGCCCAGTGAGCGGGTGATACCCGTGGCGACACCCAGCCAAGCGCCCAGTACGGTGGGCACTAAGCTCAGGGCCAGTAGCCAATAGGTGTTGCGCATCACCTTGTTGCGCTCAGTAGCTACGCCCAATGCGCCTGCTTGCGAAAAATCAGCTGCGTGAATATTGTCAGACATGTACATCTCCTGTGAATGCTGCCAGTTGCACCAAGCAACCGCAACCAACATGAATTTTAGGCCTAAACCGCGGTGCGGCGCTAGTTCGAGGCAAGAGGATTCCTACTTTTTGTATGGACACTTTTCACCACGCTGTTGCTGCGCAGTCCTCGCGGGCGGGTATGCTCGCTGCTCTTGCTCCCATTTACCACCTTCTATAAGCCTGTTATGAAAACCAAAGCATTTCTGGAAATTGCCGATGTCAAAGCCATTTTGGCCGCTGCCGAGGCCGAAGCCCTTAAAAACAACTGGGCCGTCACTATTGCCGTGGTCGACGATGGCGGTCATCTGCTGGGCCTGTTGCGCCTGGACGGTGCGCCAGCCATTTCCTCCCACATTGGTCCCGCCAAGGCGCACACGGCCGCTCTGGGCCGCCGCGAGAGCAAGGTCTATGAAGATGTGATCAACGGTGG
>JAYVDN010000230.1:0-5168 GCA_043749385.1 Polaromonas sp. | reverse complement strand
CATGCGTAGCCACCACCAGCGTGGCCTGGCAGCGCTGCGCGGCCTGGGCCAGCAGCGTGATGGCATCGTGCGCTGCATCATCGTCCAGGCTTGCTGTGGGTTCATCCGCCAAAATCACACGCGGCTGCATCAGCACCGAGCGCGCCAGCGCCACCCGCTGCGCCTGCCCACCCGACAGCGCATGCGGCTTGCGCGCTGCCAAATCCGCCACGCCCAGCGCATCCAGGCTGCGCAGAATTTGCGCTTTGTCTGTCGCCTGCCCGATGGCAAAGTAAGCCAAGGCCAGGTTGTCAAACACCGTGAGCGCATCGCTCAAATGCAGGCGCTGCGGCAAAAAGCCTATCGTGCGGCCCCGCCAAGCATCGCGTTGCGTGGCGCTGAGTTTGGCGGGGTCTTGGCCCGCCACCTCCATACAGCCTTTCGCAGCGGTGAGCAAACCCGTCGCCAGTGCCAGGAAGGTCGATTTGCCACTGCCTGAGTTACCGCGCAGCACCAAAGCGCTGCCCTGCGGCAAGTCCACATCCGCAAACGCCAGTGCAGTGCCACCCGGGTAGTGAAAAGCCAGTTGTTGGGAGCGAATCATGGCGAGGAGCTTCGTGGGGGATAGAGGTTTTACGGACTATGCCTTTCATTATCGGTGCAAGCCTAGTGCGCTTACACACCGCGACAGGCCAGCTTTACGATTACCCAGCAAACTGGTAAACTTGCCGTATGAAAACCACTCTTGATCTCCCGGATGAAATCGTCCGCGAAATGAAGCTGCGCGCCCTGATGCAAGGCCGCACCATGCGTGATCTGGCAGCAGATTTCCTGCGCCAGGGCCTAGGCATGGCAGCACCAAGTCGCACCGCCGCTTTTCCGTCAGATTCACCCATTCAAATCAATGAAAACGGTTTTCCGGTTTTTCGCAGTGGCAACAGCGCCCCAGCCCAACACATGACCATCGAGCAGTTGCTCCAGCTAGAGCAAGATGCACTCTACAGCGAGGACATGCAACGTGCCGGGGTCTCTGTTTGATACCAATGTGTGGCTGGCCGCCACATTTCCCAAGCATATTTTTTACCCACTGGCGCAGAAGGCTTTAGCGCAATGTACCCCCGCACTACCCGCCGTCTGGTGTCGCTCCACGGAGCAAAGCTTCATGCGTTTAGCATCCACGCCTTCCGTCCAGCGCACCTACGATGCGCTGGGGCTGACTAACCGCAGCGTCTGGCTGGCACTCGATACCTTGCAAGCCCTGCCGCAAGTAACGTGGCGCGAAGAGCCGCCCGGCGTGTTCGCGCAATGGCGCAGCCTGGCCGCGCTGGACAGCGCCTCACCCAAGGTCTGGACGGATGCCTACTTGGCCGCCTTTGCCATGCAAGCGGGGCTACAGATGGTGACGCTGGACCGTGACTTTAAAAACTTTGTGAAGCAAGGGCTGGATTTGAAATTGCTCGGCGCTTAAGCCTTCGCCAGCCGCGCAAACGTCTTGCGAAACTTGGCTACCTTGGGCGCAGCCACGGCGACGCAATAGCCTTGGCCGGGGTTGCGGGCGAAGAAGTCTTGGTGGTATTCCTCGGCAGCGCTGTAGTTCGCCACGGGCACTACCTCGGTCACTATCTTGCTGCTGTAGTGTTTGCTGGCCGTTAGCTCGGCGATGATGTCGTCGGCCACCTGCTTTTGCTCTGGCGTGGCGTAGTAAATGCCGCTGCGGTACTGCGTGCCTTGGTCGTGGCCTTGGCGGTTGAGCGTTGTCGGGTCGTGGATGACGAAAAAGATTTCCAGCACCTCGCGGGTGGAGATGACCGCTGGGTCATACACCAGCTTGACCACCTCGTTGTGCCCGGTGTGCCCCGTGCATACCTGCTCATACGTGGGGTTGATGGCCTCGCCGTTGCTGTAGCCGCTTTCAACATCCTCCACGCCTTTGACTCCAACGTAGACAGACTCGGTACACCAGAAGCAGCCACCGCCGAGGGTGATGGTTTGCAGGGTTTTTTCAGTGTTTTCCATGGGTAGCCCTTTAGAATATTGCGGGACTAGCTATAACTTTCGTAGCGTTTACCCAGAGCCAGCAGCTCGGGGGTGCCAATCAGCGCATTCAATTGATCAAAGTCCAGCATGGATTGTTGCATGGGGGCAGTAGTACCGTGCGCGTGCAGGCTTTGGTAGTAGTGCTGCAGGGTGTGGGCCACGGCACGGGCGGTACCGCCGGGGAAGATGACGATTTTAAAACCGCGCTCGCCCAGCTCGGCAGCGCTTTGCACGGGGGTTTTGCCGCCTTCCACCATATTGGCCAGCAGGGGCGTGCGGTGGGCGAAGCGCTGGCAGGCGGCCTGCATTTGCTCAGGTGAGCGCAGGGCCTCGATAAACAGCGCGTCTACGCCGCAGGCCAGGTAGGCCTCGGCGCGCTCTAGCGCGGCCTCCAGGCCCTCCACGGCGACAGCATCGGTGCGGCCGAGGATGAGGGTGTCTGGGCTGTGGCGTGCGTCGACAGCGGCCTTGAGTTTGCCGCACATCTCGCTGGTGGGGATAACGCTTTTGCCGTCCAAATGCCCGCAACGCTTGGGAAAGCCTTGGTCTTCTAGCTGAATCATCGCCGCGCCCGCGCGCTCGAAGCCGCGCACGGTGCGCTGCACGTTCAGCGCGTTGCCAAAGCCGGTGTCGGCATCGACGATGACTGGCGTGGCCACCCGCTCGGTGATGCGGGCCAGCGTGTCTTGCACCTCGGTAAAGGTGGTGAGACCTATGTCGGAGCGGGCCAGGCGCGTGTAGGCGATGGACGCACCTGAGAGGTACAGGGCCTCAAAGCCCGCCTGCTCGGCGACCAGGGCCGTGAGCGCGTCGTACACGCCGGGGGCGAGGACTGCGCCGGGTTGGGTGAGTCTGTGTTTTAAAGTGGTCATGGGTTCGCTATCTGTTGATTGCTGCGAAGTTCGTGCAGCCGCAGGGATTGAGTCTACCTGCGGTCTGCCTCGGTTTCAAAAAAGGTGGCTGGATTCAGGGTTGTGACGCCCAGTGAAATACCCACAGCCGCCTTCCAAGTTGATCAGAGCGGGCCGGTGGTGCTACTTCAGCGTAGCGAACCCCGCAAGGCAGAGGGCGGCCGCGTAGCTGAAGTAGCAATATCGACGTGCTCCGGCTAAGGGAAAATCAGGACAGCAACACAATCCGTCCCGTGGAAGCCATGACCTACACATATTCAGCTAATGTGGAACTGCACATAGACATCCTTACCCGAATTGGTCAGAGTGATCGACGCAAAGTTGTTTTCAAAAGAATAAAAGTCATCTTCTAAATCGGAGTTGTTTTTAGTATCCTGCCCATCGTGGTTATTAAGACGGATTGGCACGGTCGTTTCGCGATACTTTCGACCGTTCTTTTGCCACTCCTCGATTTCATTTATTGAAATAGAAGCGCCCGGGTTTTCGCTAAACGTCACATATGCGGTCGAGGATTTCAAATATTCATCGTCGGGTGTACCAGCGGCCCGCTGTATCCAGGATGGATTTTTGTTCAAAAGCGGCGATGTCACAATCTGGGAAAACTTAATTGAGCGTCGTGAATTTTTGTTTCCCTCTAATTCCTTAAAACTGTAGATTGCCTTTTTAGCAGAATCATAAGTACACACTTCGACATTTCGACGATTAGCGTTGTGTACATCGCCCGACACTACCACGCAATGATCAAAAGACTTTTTTAGCAATGCCTCAAAAAGCCTATAAAAATTAGACAGATTATTGCGCCATAGCTCAGCATCACCTTCGTACCTATTTACCACAATATCCTTTCTATCCTCGATCACGTCAATTGAACACACTGGTGCCGGTGTGATAAGCAGAAATGGCTGACCTGAACTTGCAGCAGCTCGCGAAATCAATTCATCCAGTAGCCTATCTCGGTATAACAACGTATCGAACTCAAGAGCCACGGTCTGTAGTGTCTCGAATTCAACAAGCGTCTTCTCTCCCTTGACTCCACGAATTTGAGGAGTCCGACGACGTTTTAAGGACGTGGCCCAAAAGTCCAAATCTTTTCTATCGCTTGCCCCGTAAAACGGCGACTTATAGTTCTCCCGCAACTCTTCTGGCTTGATCTGCTTTTGAGCCTCCAACCATAGTGCGGGGATGCGGTGGGTGCGTGTGTCAAGGCAAAAAGCGGATATTTTAGAAAGCGGCACGTCAAAAGACCTATCGCCCAACGTCAATACGCGAAGCAGCCTAGAGTATTCAGGCATCCCAACACTAGATTTGTCATTTGAGGCATCAAATCGTCTAACCTCTGATGTGCGTTCTTTAAAGCGAGCGGGATCATTACCAATGCCGTGCATAGCGGCATACGCTTCTATACCATTTGCAATCACTCTGCACCCCAGTTCACTATGCTTAATCTTCTCACCTTTACTAAATTGGTTATGTGGATTTAATACACCCGCCATCCACTCTCCATCCATGAACCAGTCATCAGTAACATCGTGATCATCGCAAAGCGCGTAGGTTGGAACGCAGGACTGAACTGTCGAGTAAGAACGCACAGCAAATCGGCTCGATTCCAGAGATTTGGTTTCTCGATCAATCCGAAAGGAAACCTGGCTATCTTGCAAGATACTTTTGCAGTGACTAACTGCGCTTTCTCGAACCATACCAATCTCGGGCCACATAGCAGCATTCATGTGCAATAGGTGGTATGCACAATACTCTGCAAAAGTAAGAACATGGTTATACACACCATCGGTCGAGAAGGGGGTATGTGAATTACCTATGGCGGTCAATTCGCGCCGTTTGCTGGGGCTGAGTCCCTTCAGAGTTTTGCCTAGTACAAGCTCTTCTTCATCTCCCAGCAATTCCGCGAGCTGCGATATTGCGTCTGTGAGTAAAAAAGCAACGTCATCCGCGTAGATTTGATCGCCGGTGAGTATCAGCGCCTGTGGAAATTTAACACCAGCAGAACTCACGCCGCTTTTTACATTCGCCGATATAGCACGTGCAAGCACTCCTATGTTGGAGTTAGATACATTCGCATTGTCTCTGTCATCGTACATCAAAAAAGTTGCTGACTCGCCCTCTCCATGCAGCTTAAAACACGAACCACTCCAGAAATGCGCATCCTGGGAATTATTCGAAATCAACGTGATCGGCAGCGCACCAGCAGGTGAGAAGTGGTCTCGCAAATTTGAACAATTTTAT
>JAYVDN010000229.1:0-21834 GCA_043749385.1 Polaromonas sp. | reverse complement strand
CCGGGTGTTTGTCATTGACGAAAAACGCGGGGTGTACTCTAGTGCGGGCATTACCACGGGCATTGATTTGGCGGTGTATTTGATAGCGCAAGTCTGCGGTGAGGCCATTGCCGCGCGCGTAGCGCAAGTGATGGTGCTGCCGCTGCGCCGGGTGCCGAACGACCCCGAGTTGTCACCGTTTTTGCAAGGCCGCGCGCACATGCACCCCGGCGTGCACCGCGTGCAAGACGCCGTGGGCAGTGCGCCACTGACAGAGTGGACGGTCACCCGTATGGCCGAGGTCGCTTGCACTTCGACACGGCATTTGGCGCGCTTGTTTGACGACCATGTAGGCCAGGCCCCACTGGCCTACCTGCGCGGCATCCGGCTGGCGCTGGCGCAGCAGGCGCTGAACGCGGGGCAGTCGGTCAGCCAGGCGGCCGAGACAGCGGGCTTTAGCTCGGACACACAGTTGCGCAGGGCCTGGCACGCTGCGGGCAAGGCGGGCACGCCGTCAACGGTTGAGTTTTCAGCCACGTAGACACTTCTAATTTAATAGCTGCTCCCGCTATATTTTAAAGGGCTGCAGCCTGCTAGGGGCTTTAAAACAGGGCGTAACCATGCAAAACAAGAAGGAATGCCTAGCCCGGTTGGCTGCGCAGCTCAGCCACGCGCTCGGCGATGGCGTCCAGGTCCAGTGCGTCTTCGGCTTTGGCCAAATAGGTTTCCAAATCGGGCACGGCAAGCTGCCAATGGCCTAGCTCGGCATGGGCCAGGCCGCGGTCGCGGTAGTCCCCCCAGGCATCAGGGTGCAAAACGATCAAACGGTCCAGCACCGCTAGAAGGCGGGGCCAGTCTTCTTGGGTTTTGTGGATTTCTTTGAGGTTGCGCAGCATGCGGGCGATGATGTCGCGCGGTGCTGCGCTTTGCAGATACAGCCCTAGCGGCACATCAAAGTCGTCTACCAGGCCGCTACGGCGCTTATACGGGTCCAGCCGCTCGCTCAGGTCTTCGCGGCTCAGGCTCTGGCCATTCAGGGGGTCCATCACCACCTGGCCCTTGGGCAGGTTCACCTTGATCATGAAATGCCCCGGGAAGGCCACACCGCGCGCGTTCAGGCCCACCGTTTGCGCCACCTCCAGCCACAGCACCGCCAGGCTGATGGGCAGGCCCTTGCGAGTGCGCAGCACGACGCTCAGGAAGCTGTTGTCAGGGTCGTAGTAATTGTTCACGTTGCCTGCAAAGTTCAGGTCGCGGTAGAAAAACTGGTTTAACGCCCGCAGGCGTTGGATGGCGGGGGCATCGGCCGGTAAGCGCCGTTTGAGGCGGGCTACCAGCTGGTCTACATCGCCCAGCACCTGCTGCACGTCCAGCGCGGGGTATTCGTCTTGCGCCAAAGAGGCCGCGGCCTCCAGCAGGGGAAACTGCTCGTCGCTGGCCACCAGGGTGGCGAAGTACTCTAGGGGGGTGGGGGTGTCGTAAGGGAGCTGCACCAGTGTAATGTGGCATAAAAGCGGCCTACTTTCAACTCTTTGGGCTTGGAATGTGAACTGCCTAGCGGTAGGCCCACCGCCTGCTATCTGCGCAGCAGCGCCCGCAGCTTCAGGCCAGCGGCCCAGCATGCTATAAAGTAAATAGCTGCTGCCGCAATAACTACAGCGGCTAACAGCCCGATACGCTGAAAAATGTGGCTGCGCATGGCAATCCACTGCACCGCCGTGTTGGCCCACATCAAAAACACCGCCATCAGCGCGCTGCCGGCCAGCACCTGCATGCCAAACCGGCCCCAGCCCGGGCGCGCCATAAAGGTGCCGCTGGCGCGCAGGCCCCACAGCAGCCAGCCAGCGTTAAGCAAAGCGCCCAAGCCGATAGACAGCGCCAGCGCGGCGTGCTGAAAGTAAGGCACCAAAAAGTAATTGAGAATTTGCGTAAAAATCAACACCACAATGGCAATTTTGACGGGCGTTTTGGTGTCTTGCTTGGCGTAGTAGGCGGGGGCCAGTATCTTGATGGAGACCAGGCCGATGAGGCCAAAACCGTAGCCCATGAGGGCATTGGCTACCTGGGGCACGTCAGTGTCTTTGAACGCGCCATAGTGGTAGAGCACCGCCACCAAGGGTTGTGCAAAGGTGAGCAGCGCCACCGCGCTGGGCACGGCCAGCAGCAGCACCAGGCGCAGACCCCAGTCGATCATGTCGGAGAATTTTTGGCTGTCGTTTTGGGCCTTGGCTGCGGCCAGTTGCGGCATCAGTACCACGCCCAGGGCTACGCCCAGCATGGCAGTAGGAAACTCCATCAGCAAGCTGGCACTGTTGAGCCAACTGACCGAGCCGATGGCCAAATGCGAAGCAATTTGCGTGTTAATCAACAGCGATATTTGCGCCACGCTCACGCCCAGCAAGGCGGGCAACATCAGGGTCCACACGCGCTTAGTGCCCGGGTCTGTCCAAGCGGTTTTAATCTCGGACCAGCGGATGGATACTCTGGGCAGCATGCCGAGTTTTTTAAGCGCCGGGATTTGCACCGCCAGTTGCAGCAGACCCCCTGCCATCACACCCACCGCCATGGCGTAGATGGGCTCGATGCCATGCGCCTTGAACCACGGTGCGCCCAGCCAGGCGGCAGTAATCATGGCCACGTTGAGCAGCACGGGCGTAGCAGCGGGCACGGCAAACTTCTTCCAGGTGTTGAGCACCCCCGCAGCCAGCACCACCAGCGACATGCAGGCGATGTAAGGGAACATAAACCGCGTCATCCACACCGCCGCCTCAAAGCCTTGCGGGTTTTGCTGCAAACCGCTGGCCAAAGCCCATACAAACAGCGGCGCAGCCGCAATGCCCACCACACTGATCGCCACCAGCACCCAGGCCAGGACGGTCGCGACTTTGTCGATCAACAGCTTGGTGGCCTGCTCGCCATGCTGCTCTTTGCTGGCTGCCAGCACCGGCACGAATGCTTGGCTGAACGCCCCCTCGCCAAACATGCGGCGCAGCATGTTGGGGATGCGAAACGCCACCCAAAACGCATCCGTCATGGCGCTCACACCAAAGGTAGAGGCCATCAACAGATCGCGCACCAGCCCCGTGATGCGGGACGCCAGGGTGAACAACGAGACGGTGGAGGCGGATTTAAGCAGGCTCATGAGGGCGTATGGTTTGCGCTAAGTGTACTGGGACAGTGCGGAGCCTGTGCCCGGCCATCGCAGCGCGTTGTGTCCCGCCAAGCCCCCAAGCTGGCTAAGAGACAATACAGCATGTTCAACGTCGTCCTCGTCCACCCCGAAATCCCGCCCAACACCGGCAACATCATCCGCCTGTGTGCCAACACAGGCTGCGCCCTGCATTTGATCGAGCCCCTGGGCTTTAGCATGGAAGACCGCTACATGCGCCGCGCCGGGCTGGACTACCACGAGTATGCGGATGTAAAGCGGCATGCCTCGTGGGAAGCTTTTTTGTCGGCTGAGTCGCCCGATAGCGCAAGAATGTTCGCCATGACCACCAAAGGCAGCCACAGCGCGTTTGCACAGGCATTTGCAGTGGGCGACTGGCTGGTGTTTGGCTCCGAGACTGCAGGCTTGCCAGTAGCAGTGCGGGATGCATTTGCTGTATCGCAGCGTTTGCGGCTGCCCATGATTGAAGGGCAACGCAGTTTGAATCTGTCTAACTCGGTAGCAGTGACTGTATACGAGGCTTGGCGACAGTGCGGGCTGCTCAAGAGTGGGTAGCACTTACTAGCATACCCGCAATTCCCAGCGCCATGGCGAAGTACCCGCCAACAACTAAAAAGCCCGCACGCATGGGCCTGGATGCGTACGGAACTTACTTAGACTTTCTTGCTGTCTTTGCTGAACCACGAGTCAGTAGCTTTACGCTCCCATTCAGTCACTTGCTTTTCTGCCTCGTCTTTGGCAACACCGTAGCGCTCTTGGATTTTTCCTGCAAGTTGGTCACGCCGCCCGGCGACCACGTCAAAGTCGTCGTCTGTAAGTTTGCCCCACTGTTCCTTGGCTTTACCAGTCACTTGCTTCCAATTTCCTTGAATTTGATCCCAGTTCATATCTGTTTCCTTAGGTGTTAAGTGAAAAATTACGAGCTCATACTCGCGAAAAAATCAGGGACGAACGGAGATTTCGTTCTTGACCATCTTTACGCCGTTCACATTTCTGGCAATGTTCTCTGCGGTATTTTTTTCCAATGCGCTCTTGGCAAAACCGGACAGCATGACGGTGCCGTTCAGCGTTTCGACCCGAATGCTTGTTCCATCAACCTGTTTATCGTTCAGGAAACGTGTTTTTACCGATGTGGTGATGGCCGTATCGTCGACGTAGGCCCCAACGGTTTCTTGCCCGCGGGTTA
The DNA here is from genome assembly GCA_043749385.1 of Polaromonas sp. Lineage (GTDB taxonomy): Bacteria > Pseudomonadota > Gammaproteobacteria > Burkholderiales > Burkholderiaceae_C > JAAFIP01. The sequence continues at coordinate 17,500 of JAYVDN010000229.1, read as the reverse complement.
CCGCGCAGCCAGATACCGTCAGCAGTGCCAAGGTTGTCATTGCAGCAGCAATCGTAGTTCGTGTAGTCATAGTAGACCTCCAGAAAAGTAAGTTTGACAATTTTGTCAACGGCATGGTGAAGGGCCCCACCAACCTTGGGCATAAACTGGTTTACAGAATTTAGGTTTCGAGCCAATCCTTCAGCTCATCTGCATGCTCTTGCTCATCGCTCAAAATGTCCTCAAGCAAACGTCTCGTAGTCGAATCCTTGTCGCCAATGAGCGCGATGATTTGGCTATACGTCTCAATGGCAACGCGCTCGGCTATCAGGTTAGCTTTGATCATGGCTTTAAGATCTAAAGACTGGTCATAAGCCGCATGGCTGCGCTTGGTAAGGGAGTCGGGCGAGAAATCGGGCTCTCCGCCCAACTGCACAATGCGTTGGGCCAATCTGTCTGCGTGCGCAGACTCCTCATTGGCATGCACCAGGAACTCTTCCGCTATTTTCGGAGAAGCCAGGCCCGCCGCAGTGAAGTGGTGGCGCTTGTAACGTAACGCACACACCAACTCCGTCGCTAGAGAATCGTTCAGTAGGTTGATGATGTCCTTGCGCCACGGCCCATAATTGGGCGTTACTGCGCCCTGATCCAAGCTGCGCCTGGCGGCGTCAATCGCCGCGTTGTCAAGCGCCATGCCTTCGTACTCAGGTTCTACCTGCGGCATCTCAGTTGTTAATTTGCTCTTGCTTGCCATTGATTTTTCCTGAAAGAGACGGTGGATACGAGGAACTGGTTCGATACGCCTGATCCATGAACCAACTATAGGAAAATCGCAATTGCTGAACCATCAGTGAGTTGCGCTAGCGCTTGTAGGACAATTACCTACGCTACTGTGAGAATTAGAGTAATGGGATGACAAAGCAGGTTTGCGCTGGAAGGTCACGCCAACTGAGCTTGTGCCCTACCATCAACAGTAGCGCTCCCAGATGCGCCGTGGCGGTTAGCGCAGTGGACGGCGTGGAGCGGGACAATATAAATCGCATGCTGCGACCGTCGCGCTGAAGCATTAACTCAGCTTGCGGCCAATGGGACGGTAAACACGGTTGAAAGGACAGTTCTTGCGCGTCAAGCTGCAAGCCGAAAATTGATTCCACCGCTGCACGGTGCATCCACGCGGCCGCCCCTGTGTACCAACTCCAGCCGCCACGCCCCACATAGGGTGGCTGGCTATACACATCTCCAGCCATCACGTAGGGCTCTATGCCGTAGACGGCACCGCGTGCAGGGTGAATTGCGCGGTGCGCAGGCGACAAGTAGGTGAAGTACCGATAGGCCACATCAACCTCCTCGCCAGGATCAGCCAAAGAAGTTGCATGTGCCGCTTGCGCCATCAAAGCCCATACTGCGCCGTGAGAATATTGCCCCCCATTTTCACGCACGCCCGCTGGGTAAGCTTGTATATAGCCGGCACTGGGATGTGCGTGCGCCAGCGGCGGATCGAGCAACTTGAGCAAACCCATCTCAGAGTCGACCAACTTCTCCTCTACTGCTTGCAGCGCGATGCGTTGCAGCGACGGCGGTGCAACCCCGGACAGTACGGACCAGGCCTGCGCTATCAAATCAATGCGGGCTTCCACGTTAACGCTTGAGCCAAGCGCGCTCCCATCGTCAAAGAATGCGCGCTTAAACCACTGCCCATCCCAAGCCGGGCCGTGCAACGCCACCTTCCACCCGGTGGCAACGGTTTTCCATCGGAGTGCTCGCTCTTGCTCGCCACGTTGTATCGCCAGTGGTGCAAAACCCTCTACCAATTGGCATAAGAACCACGCCAGCCACACGGACTCGCCGCGCCCTTGATGGCCTACCAGGTTCATACCGTCATTCCAGTCGCCAGTGCCCATCAGGGGCAGACCGTGCACGCCCACCTTCAAACTGTGGTCGATAGCGCGAGCGGCATGCTCATACACAGACGCGTTTTGATCACTGATAGTGGGTATGTAGTAAGCATCTTCAGCCCCTTCGGGGATGGCAGCTCCCTCAATGAACGCGACACGCTGGTCCAGCAGCGCCAGGTCGCCCGTTGCACGCAGATAGCGTACGCATGCATGCGGTAACCAGAGCAAGTCATCAGAAAAATGGGTTCGTACGCCAGCGCCTCCGGGTGCATGCCACCAATGCTGGACATCCCCTTCGGGAAACTGGCGAGAAGCACTTAAAATAATTTGCTGACGCAGCAACTCGGGAGCCGCCCAAGTCAATGCCATAGCATCTTGCAACTGATCGCGGAAACCGTAAGCGCCGCCCGCTTGGTAAAACCCCGCTTTGGCCCAGAGACGGCATGACATCGTTTGGTATAGCAGCCAGCGGTTTACCATGGCGTCGAAAAGTGGATCGGGTGTGATTACCGTCGTTGCACCAAGCAAGACATTCCAATGGGCTATGACTTCGTCTACGCGTTGCTGCGCTGGTATGGTTGCGGCACGTGTCGCCAGCTGCTGCGCTGCGTGGACGTTATCAGAAAAACCCATCAAAAATACTTTTTGGGTAGATTCCCCCGCTTTCAATTCAAACCGCATTGACAGCGCCGCGCAGGGGTCCAGCCCGTTGCCGCAGCGCTGGCTAAAGTGATCTGGCAAAACCAGATAACCCCGCGCATCAAAGCACTCCCGTCGATCGCAGGTCCAGTCTTCTGTCTCGTTTGCAAGGCTTGTCGTGGCTAAAAATGCTGTGCCTTCACCAAATCCACCCGACCGCTCACGCTGGGTGCAAAGCAATGCTGTCAGTTTTTGCTCTTGCATAGCCTGGGAGTCCCCATTGTTTTGCTTTACATGGGGTAGCCTTTGGCGGAACAAAGCGGTCGTTACGGTACTGCGATCTGAGCGGTTCGCTCCCATCATCCACTCTACGATACCTACCACGCGCAGCATCTGTGTCCGTTGCCCCGTGTTGACAATTGTCAACTGCACCTGCTTGCAAGCGCTTACGTTGTCTACGCACCATCTCGCGGCTATCTGCAGGGCACCACGGGTATGTCTGATCTCGCTATATCCTTGCCCGTGGGCCACGTTATAAGTGATGGTGCCATCACCCCAGGCAGACGCAGCCACGCTCCATGCTTCTTGCGCCTTGACATCCTGAACCAGAAACCATTCGCCAGGAGAGTCAGCCACCGGGTCATTTGACCACGCTGTCAATTGGTTTAAGCGGCTGTTGCCAGCCCATGTGTAGCCACCACCCGTTTCGGAAAGATGGGCCCCAAACGACGGATTGGCCATCACATTGATCCACGGCTTCTGTGGCCGAATCCGGGCGCTCACATTGAACCTGAATTCGTTCGCAGAGCTATCGAACTGTCCGACAGGAGCCGGCACTTTTCCGTTTACCTGATTCGCCAGTGCCAGCGCCGATGTCGAAATTCCATGCCTATGCTCAAAAGCTTGCTCGTGCAAGGCACTCCACTCCTGCACATGGTGGGCAAGCGGTCTACCATCAGCATTGATTCGAATTTTGGCCAAAATTTCCAGCGTACTTAGTTCAGCAGCAGAAAGTTCATTGGCACGCAGCACGTACAGGCTAGCGCTCGTATTGCCAGAATCGCCGCCACTTTCCACCATATATCGCTCGCGTAAACCCAACATTTCGCGGTGCAAGGTCATCTCGTAGGAGGCTGGTTCCGCGTTGACCATCACGACATCACACACCACACCACTCCATGACCACAGTCGCAAGGCCTGGACCATCGAACGCAGCAATCCCAGTCCTTGCACCACACTTGCTGAAACGAAAATGATGGGGCGATCCGCTGATATTCCAAATCGCCAGAGTAAACGCTTGTCACAGATCTCACCCATCACCCCTATCGATTGGGCGTCAGAGGATTCCGGCCGGGTCACAGACAGCAGTAACGCCGTACTGAGTGTTTGGATGGCGGCAAATTTTTCAGCGCTAATGCCTAACGTGCGCAGCCGAATGCCCGTCAAGGTAGCCGACATCAGTGAGGAGCGTTGAACGTGACTATGCTGTTGGTATTTATCGATAACTGCCCGTAAGGTACCCGCATCACCTGCGGCGGCCGTCGCAAAGGTTAACCGCGCTTTGGCAAACGGCGCGATGCGTAGCCGCACCAGCATGGCACATACTGGGTCAAGACCCGTATCAAGTTTAAAGTCACTTGCACCCGCATCGGAGGCCGGCAATCGTGCTTCATCGTCGGGTAAAGCATCAAAAACCGCTGAGGGCTGGCTTACCGCATGGTTGCGACCCAGCCATTGCAGCCTGTCGGTCTGAAGACAAAGACTGACTATCTGCGGATCTGTAATAGCTAAAAAATGCGCTGCGTGCGCGCCGCTGTCAGTCGCTATACGGGGTCTGCGTTCAAACAGCAGTGCCTGCTGCTGGGGCGACCAATGTGAGTTGACAAACAGATTACCAAAAGCAGGGTGCGCCTCATCAGAGCGTGGCTCAGCCAACGTCACTTCGAAAGCGGACATGATTTCGATATCCAGCGTTCGGTTGCTCAAATTGCGCAGTTCCACCCGTCTGAACTCAATATCGTCTTCCGGGCTCACCCACACCGTAACGTGGGCCTGCAACTCGGGCCAAACAGTATCAAAAAAAACTCGATCTGCGTGGAATGTACTTTTGTAATGCGCCGCGGTGTCTGGCGCGGGATGCTGCGTAATAGACACTGCATCGGGCTGCCTGTCCCACCTTACGTAAAAGAAGCTGCCATAGGCATCGCGCAAAGCGTCGTCGCGCCAGCGCGAGATACCCGTTTGCCCCCACCGGCTGCTACCTGCACCGTTCGCGCGTAGCGAGACTGTATAACGCCCATTGGAGAGCAAATGGGTGGGCTCCAATGCCAAGCCGCCAGGCACAATCTCGCGCAACAAACCTGGCGCACGTTTTTTTAACACTTCGGGTGGCAACCCCGCCGGGGGTGCATGCAAAATGGACACTTCGCGCGGAATCCGCTCATGCAGGAGTGAACTCACGGCCTGAATGCTGGCGTTAGCCATGCCCCAACGACGAGGCGCATCGTCCAGTATGACGTTGGCAATTGCGACAATAGTCATCCCCTGGTGGTGGGCCATGAAAGTATCTACTGACGTAAAACGCTCAGTGGTCGTTTGACGCACCAGGCTGTAGTCCAGTGCCTCAATGTAACCGTAGCGCGCGCGCCCCGCTAGCGTCTGTATCCTTTCTAAATTGCTGATCGCCAAATGCGGCGAAATTTGTGCTGCCAGCGCGGTGGCATACGGCGCAATGACCAACTCGTCCGGAGGTGTGCGGCGCAACGCGAGCCGCGGCACACCTTGCGGAGCATATTGGTACGCAAGTGTTTGGTCGCTTGCGGCATAGGCGCATTCGGAAATGCCCCACGGCACCGCGCGTTTTCTGGCAAACTCAATTTGTTCAGCCAGTGCCGAGCGGCAGGCGCCATCCAACACACTGCCCGGTGGTTCGTCCAGCACCAGTGAGGGCATAAAGTACTCAAACATAGAGCCTGACCAAGACCGAAGGCCAGCGTGTGCGCCAACCGCATAGAACGGTCGTCCCAATGCCGACCAGTGTTTGACGGGTATGTCGCCCTTTGCGATCGCCAGCAGACTCGTCAGGCGCGATTCAGATGCCAAGAGGTCGTAAAAACTATTGTCTAGCTGCTGCTCGGCAACCCGATAGCCAATGTGCAGCAAACGTCGCTTGCGATGGTAGAGAAAATTGAACTCAGCTTGCCAGGCCATTTTCTTGAAGTCATGCGCCAGTGTTTTCAATAGCTGTGCGTCTTTTTGTTCAAGCGAGATTTGGCACGCCTTTGCCGCCTGCATATCGCGTAGCGCAGAACGAATAGTGGTCAAGTAATCGCAGAGCCTCCAGCTTTCCTCGTCATCTTGTATCGACTTAGCTGGATATTTGCTTGTTTCGCTCAAGGCGGCGCCAGCTTCTAACAACATCAGATCGAAGGCGGCAGTATCAAGGTCACACAGAGCCAGGGGGTCTTGCACCGCCAGCAAACGGGCGAGAGCAGAATCACCACCTAGTGGCTTGAGGCGTTGTCTGGATACCGTTATGGCGCGCCTCGCTGCACTTGTGTCGTAAGGTGCACTTGCCAGCTCCAAGCACGCTTGCGCTACAGCCAACAAATGGCCGCTGAGATTGCCACTGTCCACCGTGGAGACATACACTGGCACTAGCGGTGCTAGCGTTTGGGTGTCATACCAATTAAGAAAATGGCCTCGATGCCGCTGCAACTTCATTAAAGTGTTGTGGGTTGCTTGCAACCGCGAGATCAGCTCCTGGGTGCTGATCCACCCAAACTGCCGTGCACACGCCACACTTAGCAGGTAAAGACCTATGTTGGTAGGAGAGGTACGGTGCGCGACCATATCGTAAGGTGTCACTTGCAAGTTGTCTGGTGGCAGATGGTTATCATCAGCCCCCACGCAGCGCTCAAAAAGGCGCCAGGTGTCACGTGCGATCCCCTCAAGATACATTTGGTCTTTTGCCGCCAATGCCGAGCTCTGAACGCTTGGCTGCGTTCGACTTACCAGCCACGTCCAGAGGGGTGACGCCGCCCATAAAAGACACAGTGTGGTGGCAGCTGCCATTAGCGGCGTACCCGCTGCCAGCAGCATAGTCCACAGGAACAATGCAAGCAGGGGATCCTTCCAATGCTGACGCATCAACTCGATCAACTTCGTCTTTGCCGCTGCTTGCGCAGCGGCCGCAGTAGTCCATTGCAACAAATGCCGCCTACTGATAGTAGTGCGATAGAGCGCACGGCATATCGCATCTACGCCCATCAGTGCCTGCTGCATCAGCTGCACCACGTTCCACAAACCGCTTAGCACTGCACGCAGCAAGTCGATTGATGCGAGGCGATAGAAGTGCCTCTTTGCCAAGTCATCCCGGCTGGGCGATAGCCCAGCCACAGCGCCCATCAATGGGCCCGCAGAAAATGCGGCAGCAACGAGGCCTAGCGCTGCCCATAGGGACAGAAAAGCACCTGAAAGGGCCAACATCAGCAAAATTAGTGACATGGGCGCCACCATGGATCGTCGCAGGTTATCAAACATCTTCCAGTGGTTAATGGCACGCATCGGATAGCGCCTTGGACTAAACAGGAAAGGCAGTAACTGCCAGTCGCCACGCGTCCATCGGTGTACACGGGAAGCAGCTACATCTGCGTGAAAAGGTGCGTCTTCAATCACCGTGATATCTGTCACCGCCGCGCAGCGCGCCAATGACCCCTCCAACAAATCATGACTCAATACCTGTCCGTCTGGTAGACGATGGGACAGTACGGAATGCATTGCTTGCACGTTCAGCAACCCCTTTCCTGTAAAAGTTCCTTCGCCAAACAGGTCCTGGTAGGTTTCGGAAGTCGCTGCGCTGTAGGGGTCAATGCCGCATTGCCCGGCAAACAACCAGTGGTACAGAGTGAACTCTTTGGGTGCAGGCAACGGCGTAGCCACACGGGGCTGAAAAATGCCGTACCCACTTACTACACGGCGTCCGCTGCTATCGAGCTGAGGCTGATTGTCCGGGTGCGCAGCGACACCCACCAAGTCTCGCAGCCGTCCGGGTGGCAGTTGGGTGTCGCTGTCTAAAGTAACTATGTACTTTATGTCAGCAGCGATCCGTGATGTGTGGGACAGGTCACAGAAATGGGTGCCGACACCCTCCGCAATGGTTGTGACCAGCAGTTCCAATTTTCCGCGTTTTCGTTCCCATCCAATCCAACGTAGTTCGGTTTTACTGAAGCTTCTTTTTCGGTGCAATACGATGAATCTAGGGGCGTCGCCCTGCTCTTGCGGATAACGCAGATTGAGCTGATTTACCTGATCTACCGCAAGTTTCAATACTTCATTATCATTGGCCATTGTCTCGCAAGCTGCATCGGACCAATCAGTCAGCATTGCAAACTGCGCATGGCGCTCTGGGTTGGCGAGATAATGCAGCAGCATGCGGTGCGCCAACGCTTCGATTGTTGCTGCGCTTGACAACATTGCTGGAATGACCACGATCACTCTATGGTTTGCAGGTATGCCGTCGGCAAAGGCCAATCGCGCAAGATGCCGGGGTTTTATCGATTCGCTAATGACCCGATTGATGACTGCCAGCACCGCCTCGGACGCCGGAAACACGATGGCGAACAGCCCCAGCGCCGTCACCCAGGGAAATAGATGTGCGCCACTTTGCACAATGCCGTGCTTGTGCCACAGCCAGTTGACGATACCCAGCGTGCCTAATCCCAGTAAGCCCAAATATGCGGGCACGGCAAGACGTGCTACATACTGCGGCCAGGGAAAAACCATACGACTTTTCATACCCAACGCCCGCATCAGACTGGTGCGGCCTGCGCCGCGTAGCCAATGACTGGCCACTTGCGCAGACCCCGGCTCGTTTGATGTCGTTTGAATTTGACGAAGCGTGCGTGCTACTGAGAGCTCGGTTGTGCCGCTGCGTTGCGCCAAGAGCTCGATCTCATGCAAGCTTTGATCCCGTGTTGCCATGTCTTCAGCCTCGAATAGAGGCGAAGTGAGCATCAGACGCATCATTGGGCTGGTGCGGGCTACGATATCGGGCCAGTCCGCATCACCTATCGCGCGCAATGAAGTGATGGCGTTACGCATACTTAAGTTATCAGCCGCCTGGTCAGCGGGTTGTTGCATTTGGAAGGCCGCCAAATCTGGCAACTCCTTTCTTACCCAGTCTCGATAGGGATTTAAATGGGTGGCTTGCGTGTCCAGCAAGCGCTGGGCCATCTGAGCCAAGAACATACGTCCGACGCCTTTGGCGCTCAATAAGGCGTGCAAATCTTCCAATACTTTAAGGCCGTATGCTGCGAGATGGTCGCAGCACAGATTAGCCACCTCTCGGGCTGCTTTGTTCGCCGCAACTCGTTGTGCCAGACGGCGCAAATTTTCTATCAGCACCACCCGCAACGTGGTGGGCAAGGCCCATACCTCGCTCAGGTTGAGATCCGTCGTCTCTTGGTATGCAATTAGAAAATGGGACAATAGGTCTTCATCAAACGCTCCATCCGTGTGAGCGACGAACGCCCAAGCCAAGCCATACACACGGGGTAGGCCGGCAAGTGGTTCGTCAAGCAGCAGGGGCAATCCGCGAAAGTAGCTGCGCGGCAATCCATCGTGAATCTCTTTGAATTGCGCTTCGATCAAGTGAAAGTTGTCCAGCAGCCATTCAGCTGCTGGACTGATATCGTACCCCGTACTGGCCTGCTCGCCAATGTAGCTGTACGCCTGGTTTAGAACCAATATGTTATTTTTGAGGCGTGGAAAAAACGCGGTTGCGCGTGGCCCAATCACCGCTGCGCGGTGGGTCAGCGCCAAGCTGTGACCGTGCTGCGCAAAGCGTTGCGGGCCAAAGATCTCTGAGCGAATAGGCGGCTCTACGGGACCGCGAGTGCTTTCCAGTATGTTGCACAGCGCCTGAGGCGCGTCCGGCAGGATACGTCGCAACTCTGGTTGCGCCATAACCTACATCACCAGAGAGCTGACAAGAATGAGCGTGGCAACCGCGACCAGTGTCGTCACGAAGCGCGATGCCGCAAAGCCGTGCATAGCGTCCGCCGCACAAACCAAATTGTGCAAGCCACCATAGGGTTTTTTACAATGAAGAAGATGGTCACGTAGTGACGATGCTTCGATTGCAAAATTACCGGTGTTTTCGCTGTTTGCTGTAGTGCTCCAGCAAGGAATTGCGCCATATTGAGTTTTCATGAAATGCTCCGTTTGCAAAGCTGCCATGCAGCTCAAAAAAAGTAGATGAACGCTGCCGTAAGCAGCGGTATGAGCGAGACGCGTTACAAGCGCTTTGCATGTGTTTGAGGATAAACCCAGCCGTCGTTTGCGTCTGTCAGACGGTACGCGTTGGTATGTAGGACAAATACTTTCTATGTAAACTTGTTAGCGGATGTCAGCCGCTTCAGACTCAATAATCACCTTCAAAGCCTTTGTATCGGCTGCCTTTTCAAAAGTATCGTAGGCCTGCAAAATCTTGCCGAATTTGAAATGGTGCGTGATGAGCTGCGTGGCATCAATTCGTTTTGACTGAACCGTCTTGAGCAACATGGGTGTGGACACCGTATCGACCAAGCGCGTAGTGATAGTCACATTGTGCGACCACAACCGCTCCAGGTGCAGATCAGCTTTAACACCGTGCACGCCAACATTGGCGATAGTGCCGCCGGGGGCGACGATATCTTGGCACAACTCAAAAGTAGCAGGGATGCCTACTGCTTCGATTGCAGTGTCAACACCACGGCCACCGGTTAGCTGCATAACCTGATCGACCACATTGGCATTTTTGCTATTGAGCGTGGTGGTCGCGCCGAAGCGCTTGGCAACTGAGAGGCGATTTTCATCCAAGTCAATCACGATAGTCTCAGCAGGGGAGTAAAGTTGCGCTGTGAGTAAAGCGGCTAAACCAATAGGCCCAGACCCCACAATGGCAACACTGGAGCCAGGCTGTACTTTGCCATTCAACACACCGCATTCCAGCCCGGTGGGCAAAATGTCGCTCAGCATCACCAGAGCCTCTTCGTCCGCTCCCTTTGGAATCAAGTAAAGACTGGTGTCCGCATGGGGAATACGCACAAATTCTGCCTGCGTTCCGTCAATAGAGTTCCCCAGAATCCACCCCCCTGTGGCGCAATGCGAGTACATGCCCTTACGGCAATACTCACAGCGACCACAGGCAGTGATGCAGGAGATGAGCACTCGGTCGCCCAACTTGAACGTCATCACTCCTGGACCCACCGCATCCACTATACCCACACCCTCGTGCCCAAGGATGGTGCCTGGCTTACAAGTTGGCACATCTCCTTTAAGGATGTGAAGGTCGGTCCCACAAATAGTCGTTTTTGTAATCTTGATGATCGCATCGGTTGCTTGTTGGATGGTGGGTTTTGGACAATCTTCAAGGCTCTTTTGACCTGTACCTTTGTAAACGAGGGCTTGCATGATGGGGCTCCTTTGGCGACGGCATAGTTGACAGGCTTATCTCAAGGCAACAGCATGCGCGCAGAGTGCCCTCGCGTCTGTGCGCTTGCGCACAGACAGCGTGAATTTTCACATCTAAACTCGCAGCGTCGATGCCGACGAATCTGAGCATTTCGAAAACGATTAACGCGGTAAACATCCAGACTTTTATGAAAGCCCACACGTTACCGCCAGGTGCAGTTACCGCTCATTTTTCAGTCAACGCCGCTTTCGGGTTAAGCAGTGCACTCGCACAAGCGCGCCTGGTACGTGACGGCCCTAACCGGCTAGCAGACATGCCGCCACGCCCAGCATGGCGGGTTCTGTTCGCACAGTTCAAAGGGCTGATGATCATCATCTTGATCGGAGCGGCTTTGTTGGCTGCCGCTGTAGGCAGCTATAAAGATGCTGCGGTTATTTTGGCAGTGGTGGTGATTAACGCGCTGGTCGGGTTTTATCAGGAGTATCGTGCCGAGCGCAGCTTGGAGGCATTGAAGTTGATGCTACCTGTGACCGCGCGCGTACGGCGTAACGGTCGCTCAGAAGAAATCACTGCAAATGATGTAGTAGCCGGGGACATATTGCTGCTGGAAGCAGGCGACAATGTAGCCGCGGATGGGCGACTGATCCTCTCAGTCGGAGCGGAGATTGACGAGTCTTCGCTGACTGGTGAGTCCATGCCAGTGAGCAAACAAGCCGATGTGTTGGCTGTGGTGGATGCGCCCCTCGGAGATCGCTTTAACATGGCGTACATGAACACGTTGTTGACGCGTGGGCGTGCCGAGCTGGTAGTGACTGCCACAGGCGCCAGTACCGAGATGGGGCAACTGTCTAAAGAGCTGGCTTCTGCGGTCGATGTGCCAACCCCCCTGCAAATTCAGCTAAACCAGTTGGCCAAGAAGTTGGGCTTCATTGCACTCTGCATGGTGGCTTTGCTATCGCTATTGCAGTATCTGCGCGGAGTAAAGCTCACTGAGATTATCCTGGATGCCATTGCGCTGTCTGTGGCGGCCATGCCCGAGGGCCTGCCCGTGGTGGTCACCGTCACGCTCGCCATGGGAATGCACCAAATGGCGCGCCAGCATGCCATCGTCAAACGTTTGGCCAGTGTGGAAACGCTGGGGTGCACCACCGTAATTTGCTCGGACAAAACGGGTACTTTAACTCTCAATCAAATGACTGCGCGCACCTTCATGTGCTCTGCGCAGCAGTTCGAGGTGTCTGGCGAGGGTTACGCTGCGCATGGCGAGATCAAGCCAGTAGACGCCAACGCTGCCGGTATGGATACAGCGCAACTAATGGTACCTATCGTAGCTTGCAACGACAGCCAGGTGCAAGACGGAAAAGCCATTGGCGACCCCATGGAAGCGGCCCTGCTCGTGCTTGCCGCAAAGAGTGGTTTACGCAAAGAAGACATTGACCACGCCTATCCTCGCGTAGCGGAGCTGCCTTTTGATTCAAAACATAAGTTTATGGCCACTTTTCATACAGACGGGGATGGCGTGACGCTATTCGTGAAGGGTGCGCCAGATGTGCTGCTTTCGCATTGCACATATGAGCGCGTGGCCAATAACGACCAAGCGTTGACCGAGGCACGCAGACAACAACTGCATGGTGCCTATGAAGCTCTGGGACAACGCGGATTACGCGGACTGTTGGTGGCTGCGCGTACCTTGCCCTCAGGCGAGTTTGAAGGGGAAGGCGAACTGATCGGCTGGGTCAAAGAATTGCGCTTCGTTGGCTTGATTGGCTTGCAGGATCCGCCTCGGTTAGAGGCCACCCAGGCGATAGCCGAGTGTCAACAAGCGGGTATTGCGGTGAAAATGATCACAGGTGATCACCAAACCACTGCCTGCTCCATTGCCGGAGAACTGGGACTGCACGGCAAAGCATTGTCGGGGGCAGACATTGACCGTATGAACGCCATGGAATTGGCCAAAGTCATCGACGACATCACGGTTTTTGCAAGGGTATCTCCAGCGCACAAAGTAAAGATTGTGCGCGCATTGCAAGCCAAAGGGCATGTCGTTGCCATGACAGGCGATGGGGTCAACGACGCACCTGCGCTCAAGCAGGCTGACATTGGTGTGGCGATGGGTATCAGTGGTACAGCTGTAGCGAAGGAGGCCGCCACCATGATTTTGACTGACGATAACTTCAGCACTATCGTACTAGCCGTCAAGCAAGGCCGCGCCCTGTATGACAACATCTTGAAGTTTGTTCGCTTCCAGCTATCGACCACCGTAGGCGCAATTTTGACGGTATTTTTGGCACCATTTTTTGGTTTGCCTGAACCTTTCACTGCGCTGCAAATTCTTTGGGTGGCGATCATCATGGACGGCCCACCTGCCGTTTCACTCGCACTCGACTCTGCACGCCCTGGCATCATGAAAGAGCCACCACGGCCACGCGACGAGCCTGTGCTACCTTTCGCACGATTGGTGCGAATATTCGCTTTTGGTGTGACGATGATGGCTGGAACCCTGGGCGTGCTGCACTACGAACTGCAGGTAGGCCCGCAGGATCGCGCTTTGACCATCGCCTTCACCACTTTTGTGTTGTTCCAGTTCTTCAATGTGTTCAATGCGCGCAGCGAAAATGGTTCTGCCTTCAATGCCCAGTTTTTCAAAAACCGTATGTTGTGGTCGGCACTTCTTGGCACACTGCTGCTGCAGGCTCTGGCAGTACACTGGCCGGTCGCTTCAAACATCTTCGGCACTACTGGCATGGTGTGGACAGATTGGGGCGTGGCCGCTGGCGTAGCTTCTTCTGTGCTGCTGCTGGAAGAAGCTCGCAAGCTGTGTTTCAGGGTATTTTACAAGCTCCCGCAATTAAAAATTGCGTAGCGAGTGCGGGCCACTTCTTCGCATAGACGCCACAAGGACACTCTGTGAACCTCACAACGCCCAGGCAATCTTTCTTAACCGCGCTGCGCGCTCGGAGTCTGACCCTTCTGCTGGCAATCTGCCACGCGTTGCTTTCCCCAGCGCTGGCAGCCACGCTGATCTGTCGTTGGGTAGACGAGAAGGGGCACACACACATCGCAGATGTGGTGCCAGACGGGTATACGAAAATCGCAACTTGTATTGATTCTGCACAGTATGAACTCACTCCCGAGCAGCGACGGGACACAGAGCAGCGTAACGCAACTGAGCGATCTAAGGCAGGCAACGATAAGGCCAACCTGGGCAAGAAGGCAGCTTCACGCGCATCCCGCCCCGTGGATGCCGCTTCCCAGCCCAAAACAAAACGGCGCAAGGGAGTCGTTACCGACGCTACGGACTGCGCAACTTGGTGGCGCCTGTATGACGAAAGCAGCGAGTGCTTCGGCCCGTACAAAACGCTGCGAGGTATCAGGCCCGAAGCTTTTGACAACTGCAACGAGGTTGCAAGCCCCGAACCCAAATGCGGCCTAAGAAGCAACTAGGGCCAAGGCAACCGATCACTAAAGTGTCGGTGAGCTGGGAAAATGCATGCTGGTAATCTGGTCTATTGTTGGATTAGTCTTTGGAGACTGTACTTAAAGAAGCACGATTTGACGGCCACAGAAAAGACCATGGCGCGGTTTTAAAGCGCGTACTAATCGCATTGCGAATACGCCTGCGATCCAGAGTGCTGACACTATTGGCCGCCAGCGCAACCCGAAAAGCACAGTAGAAACTGACGGTCAAGTTAAGAAACCCCATCACGGGAATAGCAGCAACACACCACCAAAGTGCGGAAAGTTGAAATGCGCCAGCGCCAAGCGATGCGACTGCGGCAGCAATCTGCCCAGTAGACAGTGTGACGTGCCGAACCTCCAAGCCAATGCCGAAAAACGCCGCGAATGCGGGAATAAGACCCAACATAAAGCCCAACGAAATATTGGATGCAAATCCAGAAATATTTTCTCGCCAAAAGCTAGCCCACCGCCGGGCGCGCTCTTTGCCAATAGCCGCGGTAATTCGGGGGTTATAGCGCAGAGCCGAGTCGAGCCGATGCAGCACAAACCAGTTTTCCACCCACCCCGCGACAATACTGGAAGCGAACAGCAATATGCCTGTAAAAGCGGCATACAACGCCATTGGCCCCAGCAGGGTAAGTGAGTCCAACACATGGTGTGCCTCCTCCTGGGTAATCATCGGCTGGCCAGTGATGAGCTGCATCAGCGCACTGATTGCCAGCACACAGGGAACGACCAAAGCCAGGTTACCGATCAGCGCAGCTACCTGCGAACGCATCAAGTGAGTCACCTCATCGACGAACAAGTTCATCGCAGCAGAGCTCTCCACATCTTGCAGCTTGGCTGCCATGGCTGGTGCCGTCATAGCAGGCTGTTTGGTTGCGACAGTCCAATGCAGCAGTTGTATGGCTACAAAGCTCAACGCATAGTTCAGACTGGCAAACAGACCCGACCAAAATACCGAAAGGCTCAAGCCCATAAGCGCAAACTTAGCCAAGGTAGTGAGCGACATGAAGGCGCCGCCGCCCGCAGCTTTACGCAGCATGGTACGGTAACCGGCGGCGTCGCGTGTGATGTAGTGCTCTCCAGTCTCTGCGCTGCGCTCGGCCACCTTGGCCGCGAGCAGTGATGAGTTTGCGCTGATTAAGGCGCCTACAGTGCGCTCCTCGCTGGACAGCGTAGCCAGGCGCGCTACCAAGCGCTGGGTGCTTGCCAGAGGCGAGGAGGACAGCAAACAATCCATCAGCTCGCGCACACGCACAATGCGCTTGCGCATTTGCCGCAACTGAAACACCAAGCCCACCGAGATCCCGTGGTCCTCCAAATGGCTGTAGACACCGTTAGCGGCTTGGCGGCAGGCCTCCAGTCGTTCGCGCAATTGTTGCGCACGGGCCTCAACCTGAATCGCGTCGCGTGGATGAGCGATGTACGCGGCGCGAAATGACTCAGCATCCCCCGCCAACGCATGAAACGGCCGGGTTTGCACAGCAGGGGCACTCATACGCAACCGCATTTCAGGCGCAAATCCAATCGAACGCACTTGGCTTGCGCAGTACGTAATGGCATCTAAAACCTCGTGCTGCCAAAGGCTCAACCCAGGCTCATAGGACGGCAAATGCAGCAGAGCCGCAAGGCGTTGCAGTATGTCGTCATCAAGAGCTGTGAGCCACGCAGCATCAGTATCAATGTCTAAGGCCAGCTGAAACAGCTCAGCCGCGTCACTGGTTTCGGGGGTCATAGGCAATAGTTTTCGCCTTATCCTCTGGCCCAACTCACTCAAAAAAGCGGTGCGAGGTGCAAAACCAAAATCGGCAAGTAAGGTAGTGATGTCCACCGTATCGGCCAACACTGCCCACCACGCTTTAAATCTCAGCTCAAGCAGTGGGTCAGACCGCAAAACATCAAGCAAGAGTTGCGCGCGTCGCAAAGATGCATCTGGTGATGTACCGTCGCCGCGCACCCAGTCCAACAGGCTGATAAGCCAAAGGTGACGGTGGGCAAGCGGAGCTTGCGCGTTGAGAGCACTCAACAATGGGTTAAGACTGCTCATGCATCCATTGGGGCGAATCAAATCGGAGGCATCCCGCCAAACATCACTTTTTTGGTTTGGTAACTTCGTGACCAATCACGCCGCCAACCGCTGCCCCGCCCAAAGTTCCTAAGGTACCGCCACCCAGGACCGCGCCGCCAACCGCCCCCACGCCAGCGCCAATCGCAGTCCCCTTTTCTTGCTCAGACATACTAGCGCAGGCGCCCAGACCCAGCACAATTGCCAGGGCAAAAGTACCATACAAAGTTTGTTGTGTCGTTTTCATATATTCACCTCATTCCGTCATGGTGAGTTTGCAGCACTTGCGAATGACGAATATTCCAAAATGTCTGCCCCGAGCTCTCTTGAGTTCAGCAGTTCAGTTTACGCAACCTTTGCATCTTCATCTGTTCGTTGGCGCACTTGGCACCAATCTGAAGTTAGAGTTGCTGTAGGACAATCGCTCTTTTTCCATCCCACACTCTGCTAGGCTCTAGGTTCGCCTTGTCTGTTAACGATGATGGTTGCACCCGGTTGGGTAGTCATCTGTATACGATGCTCGATTCCTCTAAAATTGTAAGTCACGTCCCAGTATTCTGGCGGCGCTCTGCTTGGCTCAGTCACGCAGCGTTCAACATTCTGCTCGTACGGCTGCTGTCTACGCCCATCACGGCCCACATTGGAACCCACCACCGCGCCACCTACCGCGCCGCCAGCAGTGGCAATGTCCTGTCCCCGGCCACCGCCCACTTGGTGGCCCAACACACCGCCGATGATGGCACCCACAATGGCCCCTGGCACGTTGTTATTGTTGCCACCACGATCCTGCATTATCTGTTCGCGTTCGATCCAGCATCGCCGCTCTGGCGGCCCTACCACTGCACGTGCTGAGGTGACATTTGCTTCGAACAGTCTCTCATTATTGCGCCGACGGTTGTCGTAGACTGGCGCCGTAGGCGGTGCATAGCGGTCGTCGTCTATCCGAGCATTGCGACTTACGGTGCGCACTGACGAGACCCGGTCATTCAAACCCATTGCCGCAAG
>JAYVDN010000228.1:0-1952 GCA_043749385.1 Polaromonas sp. | reverse complement strand
CTGATTATGTGGCTGGGTATTCCCCTGCTGCTGGTGGCGCTGTGGGACATGACACCAGCCGACCTGGCGGTGGCGCACTGGTATGGCACACCACAAGGTTTTGCGCTCAAAGACAACTACTGGTTGTCCACCGTGTTGCACACTTGGGTTCGGCGTGCGGGCTTTACTTTAGCAGTGCTATGCATCTTGGCAATCTGGTGGCCTGTTGGGCCTTGGCGGCACGCCACCCGGCGCGAACGCATTTGGCTGGCCTGCACGGTATGGGCCTGCGCCACCGGCATCTCCTTGCTTAAATTCACCTCCCTGACGAGTTGCCCCTGGGATTTGCAGCAGTTTGGCGGCACCGCAAGCTACGTGTGGCACTTTACCTTTGGCGGCATCGAAGGCGGCCCGGGAGGTTGCTTTCCCTCGGGCCATGCGTCCACATTTTTCAGTTTTATACCCGTGTTTTGGCTGCTCAGGCGCCACCACGCCCACCGCGCATGGTGGGTCTTTGCAGCCATGTGCGTAGTAGGCTTGACGCTCTCCTGGGTACAGGTCATGCGCGGCGCGCATTTCCCCAGCCATATTTTGTGGACGCTGTGGCTAAGCTGGACGCTGGGCGTACTGGCGTCGCCTTGGTTGAAATCGTCTAGCGTACCCGCCCACTGAAGGGCGCCTCTTAAAAGCGTGCGCCAAGGCAGACCGGTGGCTACGCGTCAATCACCTCAGACGCAGTCCGAAACGCATCCACCGCCGCTGGAAAGCCGCAGTACACGCTGGCGTGCATAAAAATTTCTTGCAGCTCTTCTTTGGTCACGCCATTGTTCAACGCACCGCGCACATGGATTTTCAGCTCATGCATGCGGCCCAGCGCCACCAGCATGGACACGGTAACGATGCTGCGGGTTTTTAGGCTAATGCCATCACGCTGCCAGGTGTTACCCCAGGCGTGGTTAATCACCAGGTCTTGCAGTGGGCGAGTAAAGTCGGTCGACTTTTTCATGGCGGCCTGCACATAGTCAGCGCCTAGCACGGCGGTGCGGGTGGCCAGGCCTTTGTCGTATACGGAATCGGTCATAGGAAAAACTCCAAAATGAAAGGGGTATGGTGAAAGCTGTTGTAAAACCCCATAATCATCGCACCAATATGCGCTACCGCGCACCAGCCCTGCAACGAAAGAGACTAGCCCATGAGCACCCCTCGCTACCCCTCCCCCGACATCAACACCCTGCCTGCTGACATCCGGGCGCGCATCCTGGAGGTGCAAGAAAAAGCGGGTTTCATCCCCAATGTATTTGTCGCCTTTGCACGCCGTCCCGCCGAGTGGCGCGCATTCTTTGCCTACCATGACGCGCTGATGTTCAAAGAGGGCGGCAACCTCACTAAAGGCGACCGCGAGATGATCGTCACTACCACCAGCGCAGCCAATAATTGTCTGTACTGTGTGGTGGCCCACGGCGCTATTTTGCGCATCTATGAGAAGAAGCCACTGGTGGCAGACCAGGTATCGGTCAACTACCTGAAAGCCGAGATCAGCCCACGCCAAAAAGCCATGCTGGATTTTGCGATGAAGGTATGCTTGCAGTCCGACCAGATCAACGACGCAGACTTTGCGGCTTTGCATACCCACGGGTTTGACGACGAAGACGCCTGGGACATCGCCGCCATCACCGCCTTCTTCGGTTTGTCTAACCGCATGGCCTCTTTCAGCGGCATGATGCCCAACCCCGAGTTTTACGTGATGGGCCGTATTCCTAAGGTGAAATAGGGCTCCAGCCCAATAGAATATCGCGGGAGCAGCTACTTTTTGTATAGCGTCTCGCCATCTAAGTTTTGTACGGGAGCAGGTCGACGGTGTACTCAGCTCCGCCGCTGTCCCCCGTTGCGGCCTAGGGCCGCTGCCTCCTTGTATGCTTAGTCTCAGGGAGTTCAAGTGAAAGTTTCAGAAAGTTATGCACAGCCCGTTTACT
>JAYVDN010000227.1:0-11244 GCA_043749385.1 Polaromonas sp. | reverse complement strand
GACCAGCACCGCGGCTGGTTCCACTCGTCCTTGCTCACGGCCTGCGCCATGTACGACCGCGCACCGTATCGCGGCCTGCTCACGCACGGCTTTACGGTGGACGGTCAAGGCCGCAAGATGAGCAAGAGCTTGGGCAACGTCGTGGCCCCGCAAGAAGTGTCCGACAAAATGGGGGCAGAAATCATCCGCCTGTGGGCTGCATCGACAGACTATTCCGGTGACCTGACCATCGACAAAGAAATCCTGGCACGCGTGGTAGACACCTACCGCCGTATCCGCAACACACTCAAATTTTTGCTGGCCAACATCAGCGATTTTGACGCTGCTACAGATGCTGTGCCGTTGGGCGAACTGCTGGAGATTGACCGCTACGCCCTGTCACGCGCCAGCCAACTGCAAAGCGAAATCTTGGCGCATTACACGGTGTACGAGTTTCACCCCGTCGTCGCCAAGCTGCAGCTGTATTGCAGCGAAGACCTGGGCAGTTTCTACCTGGACATTCTCAAAGACCGGCTCTACACCAGTGCTGCAAAATCGCATGCGCGCCGTAGTGCGCAAACCGCGCTGCACCATATCACCCACGCCATGTTGCGCTGGATGGCACCGTTCTTGAGCTTCACTGCTGAAGAGGCCTGGAAGGATTTTGGCAAGTCCGCTACCGGCACGATCTTTACCGAAACCTATGCGCAGTTCAACGCGACAGATACCGCGCTGAATGCCAAGTGGAACCGTATCCGCGAGATCCGCGATGCGGTGAACAAAGACATCGAGGTGCTGCGTGCAGGCGGCAAGGTGGGCAGCTCACTGCAAGCCGAAGTGCAGCTCACGGTACCGGCGGAGGATTTTGCTTTGCTGTCTACACTGGGTGAGGATTTGAAGTTTGTCTTCATCACCTCTGCGATCAACTTGGTAGCGGGCCCAGAAATGTCCACCGTCGTAAAAGCCTCCGCCCACGTAAAATGCGAGCGCTGCTGGCACTACCGCGCCGATGTGGGCGTGGACCCCGCGCACCCCACCATCTGCGGCCGCTGCACCAGCAATCTTTACAGTACCGGCGAAGTTAGGACACACGCGTAATGGCTAAATTTGGTAAAACCTCTGGTTCTATTTGGCCATGGCTAGGCTTGGCGTTGATCATCTTCATCGCCGACCAGTTCACCAAAACGCTTATTTTGGGCTACTACCAGTTGGGCGACAGCACCCAAGTGCTGAGTTTCTTTAACGTGGTGCGGGTGCACAACAGCGGCGCGGCGTTCAGCTTTTTGGCAGGCGCTGGCGGCTGGCAGCGCTGGTTCTTTACCGGCATCGGTGTCGTCGCCACCATCTTCATCATCTGGATGCTGCGCTCGCATTCGGGACAAAAGCTGTTTGCCTTCGCCTTGGCCTGCATCTTGGGCGGCGCGGTGGGCAACGTGGTAGACCGTGTGCTGCACGGCTATGTGGTGGATTTTTTAGATTTCCATTGGGGCGGCATGCACTTCCCGGCGTTCAACGTCGCCGACAGCGGCATCACCATCGGCGCAGCCTGTTTGATCCTGGACGAGATCCTGCGGGTGCGACGCGGGCGCTGATGCGTAGGTTGGTGTGTGTGCAGATGCTGGACGTCATTAATTAGCCAAACGCCCGCACCAGTAAGCTCACTCCATTGACCAGCAACATCACGGAGATCAGCTGCAAAATTCGGTCCCTTGGGAGCCGGTCGTGTAACCTGCCGCCTAAAAACAGCCCCAGCATCACGGCGGGCGCGGTGAGCGCTACCAGCAGCAGCAACCTGGGCTGCCATAGCAAGCCGGTCACAACAAATCCGCCAAAACGCAGCAGCACCGAGACGCTGATGGTGCTGGCGATGGTGGCGCGCAGGACACCTTTGTCGGCAATCCGCCCACTGTAGAAAACCGCATAAATCGGCCCGCCAGTGCCAAATGTGGCACTGAACATCCCGCCCACTATGCCAAACGGCGCGCGGGCTTTGGCGCTCCAGGTCAAGCCGCCCAGTTTGATGAACAGGTTGTAGCCGCCGTAGCACATGACAAACACACCCAAGGCACCGAGCAGCCAGTTGGCGGGCGCTTTGAGCAAGAAAAACATGCCCAGCGCCATGCCGATCAACATAAACGGCAGCATCCAGCCCAGCTCGCGCCGCTCAACCTCGCGATAGTTTCGCAGGCCCGTCCACGCGCTGGCACCCAAATCCATCACGCAGACCAGCGGCACAATGAAGGAGAGCGGCAGCACATGCGCCAACAGCGGCACGGCGATGATGCCCGCGCCAAAGCCGGAGGCACCAAACACCGTATAGGCCACACCGAATACCACGGCCACGTAAGCCACCAGGCTCCACGGCGCTTGTGCAATCCATTCCATGGCGCAACTAATGCGAATGAGAATAATCGGCTTGTCCTGCGCCAAGCCGATCATCGGTAATTTCAAGCCCAGTGCTTTGCGGCATGTCTGGCCATTGACTGGAGTAGCTCTGGGTGCCCCAAGGGCCGGTTGCTTTGCCGTGGGAGAAGACGGCTAATGGGAGATCATTGTGATGCAGCATAGTTTGAGCTCTTAGCGGATTTGTACTGATACACATTGTCAGGCACAGTGCGGCCATCATCCATCTCATCGCTTGATTTCTGAAGGTTCCAAACCCGCAACTTAAGCATGCTAGTCCAGGGGTCGGCCATGCAGTCGCCACAGCGCAGAGTTGAAACGTTATAGTCAACACCTTGTTCCGACATGAAGCATTTACTTAACCTCCTGGCCGCCATTGCCCTCTTGGTATGGGGCACCCACTTGGTACGCACCGGCATTCTGCGCGTGCTGGGCGCTAACCTGCGCGCGGTGCTGGCGCAGGCTACCGGGAACAGGGCTACGGCAGCATTGGCAGGGGTGGGCGTGACGGCGGTGGTGCAGTCCAGCACCGCCACCGCCTTGATAGTGGCGGCTTTTGTCGGCCAAGGCCTTGTCACCCTGCCCGCAGCACTGGCTGTGATGTTGGGGGCCGACGTAGGCACCAGCCTGATGGCGGTGGTGTTCCACTTTGATCTGAGCTGGCTCTCGCCGCTGCTCATCTTCGTCGGCGTGGTGCTTTTTATTGCCAGGCAAGACACTACCGTCGGGCGGGTGGGGCGTATTTTGATTGGCTTGGGCTTGATGCTGCTGGCACTGAGCTTGATCAGCGAGTCCACCCGTGTGCTGACCCAATCGCCCGTCGTGCAGGTGGCACTGAAATCGCTCACCAGCGATTTACTGTTAGAAATTACCGTCGGCGCAGTGATCGCCGTGCTGGCCTATTCCAGCCTGGCGACCGTGCTCTTGGTGGCCACCCTTGCCGCCTCGCAAGTGATCCCGATGGACGTGGCACTGGGCTTGGTGTTGGGGGCTAATTTAGGCAGCGGCTTGCTGGCCGTTATCACCACCGCCACCTCGGCCATTACCGTGCGCCAGGTACCGCTGGGTAACTTGCTGTTCAAGGCCCTGGGCGTGCTGGGCGCTGCGCCCCTGGTGGGCCTGTGGATCACGCATGTGCACCCGATGGTGGGCGGCGCGGCTACCCAGGTGGTCACCTTTCATTTGGTGTTTAACCTCGCGGTGGCCGTGGTGTTTATGGGTTTTACGGGGCTGATTGCGCATTGGGTAGCCAAGCTGTTGCCTCCTGCCAAAGACAGCGCCCTGTCGCGCCCCCGCCACCTGGACCCTTCAGCCTTGGCTACGCCTTCGCTGGCGATCTCTTGCGCCGCGCGCGAGGCACTGCACTTGGCCGACGTGGTGGAGACCATGCTGCGCGGCACCTTGAACGTGATCAAAGACAACGACCAGGCCCTGGCGCAAGATCTGCGCAAGCTGGACGACACGGTAGACCAGCTGTACTCGGCCATCAAATACTATTTGACCAAAATATCGCGCCAAGCGCTGGGCGAGAACGAGTCGCGCCGCTGGACAGATATCATCAGTTTCACCATCAACATGGAGCAGATTGGCGACATCATCGAGCGGATTTTGCTGGACATTGAGGACAAGAAAATCAACAAAGGCCGCAACTTTTCCGAAGCCGGTATGGGAGAGATTTGCGAGTTGCATGGCATGCTGTTGGCCAATTTGCGGTTGAGTATGAGTGTGTTTTTAAACGGCAATATGCGAGATGCCCAAAGGCTGCTGGAAGAAAAATCGCGCTTCAGCACCCTGGAGCGCACCTATGCCGCCACGCACTTGGCGCGCCTGGCCGACAACACCATGCAAAGCATCGAGACCAGTGGTCTGCATCTGGACTTGATCAGCGACCTCAAGCGCATCAACTCGCACATCTGCTCGATCGCCTACCCAATTTTGGACTCCGCTGGAGCGCTCAGCCCTACGCGGCTGCGGCAGGCTAATTTGATTGCGGCGAGTGAGCCTATGCCGTTGGGCAGGGATTGATTTCTCTCTTGTGTTTTTTGCTTTTGTGCGGGATCGGGTTAGTGGCGCACTTGTCTTGTGCGGGGATCACGTCGGTTTCGCGCTTGTCTGGTACGGGATCAGGCCGGCGGTGCACTTAGCTCCGCGGCTGTCCTCCGTGTCGGCCTATAGCCGACTACGCCCCCTTTATGCCGCTGCGCTAAGTGCACCACCGACCTGATCTTGCGAGCATGGTGAGCGTTTGGGCGCTAATGCAGACACGCTCTTTCCAGCTTGGTGGGCCCTTCACCGCCGTTGAACGCCAGCAGCATTCGGGGTCAGATCAAAATTCAGGACGACCCAATCTCCGGTGTGACACCACACATAGCCGAAATTTTTCTCTGACCCCGATTGCGTCCCACCCGGCGCGCGGGCTGCTCCACCGTGCACACAAAATCGCTATCTACGTGGCCGCACAAAAAACCGCTGCACTTCGCACGCGCCACCCAATGATGCCGCGCTGTGCCCAAGCTGCACCACCATATGCGCGTCCGCACCGCGCGCGCCGCTTGCCCACAACGAACGCAAATGCACCACCATTTCATCACGCTCCAGTACCACCGCCTGCGAACTCAGTTGCTCTACCGCTGCCAATGGGGCCATCCAATGCATGCGGGGCAAGTAGGCGTACGGAGTGTCGGGCAAGGCATTCATATCTGCCACGTCCACCCACCAGCCTTGGCAGTGCTGCGGGTGCAATGCGTCACACTTGGGCACGGCCATGCCCCAGCGGTAGAACATCCAGCCACGGGTAAACGCCTGCGGCTGCCAAGGCTGCGCATTCCACGGCGCGGGCGGTGTGTGGGTGAGCTGGCGGGCAAACAACTTGTGCCACTTGTGTGCCAGCGTCTCCACGCCATTGGGGCCAATAAAGTCTGTCGGTGTGGCCACATCACCCGTGGCGGTGCACAGAAAAAACTTCACCGCCAGCTCCCAGTGCAAGTGCTGGCCTTGGGCGTTGGTGAGTAAAAAGTCTAGCTCGCCTTGGGTCACCTTAATGCCATTGACCTCGCTGCGCAGCGGCACATGGGCGGCTAGCAGGCTGTGCAGTGGCAAGGGCGATGGTGATTGCGTTGGCGCGTGGCTGAGATAAAACTCCAATAGGCGCTCGGCATAGCGGCCGATGCGCACCTCGGGCTTGGCTTGCATCCAATCCACCAGCACTTGAGGATTGGCTTGCAAGCTGCCCAGCCACTGCGTTATGGTTGCGCTTTGCGCGTCAGTGAAACTGGCCAACTGCGCCGAAGTGCCAGGCGGCGGCACCACCAAGGGAGGTGACAACACAAGCCAGCCCAACGCGGCTAGGTGTGCGCTGGCGGGCAGTGCAAGGGACAATGCACCGGACGATGGACTTGCTGGTATCCCGGCAGAGGGCGCGCCGCTCTGCGGCGCAGCCATTTGCATCAAGGCAGCAGCACACTGGCACCGGTGGTCTTGCGGGCCTCTAAATCGCGGTGGGCTTGCTGTACATCGGCCAGCGCGTAGCGGTGGTGCACAGGGATGGTGACCTTGCCGCTGGCGACAATGGCAAATAGCTCGTCGGCCATGGCCTGGGTGCTCTCGCGGGTGGCGATGTGGGTGAACAGCGTGGGGCGCGATACATAGAGCGAGCCTTTGGCACCCAGCACACCGATGTCCAGTGGCGGCACTTTGCCAGAGGCGTTGCCAAACGTGGCCAGCAGGCCGAACGGTGACAAACAGTCGAGCGATTTTTCAAACGTGTCTTTGCCCACCGAGTCGTACACCACCTTCACGCCGCGTCCGCCGGTGATGTCTTTCACCTTGGCCACAAAGTCGCCGCTGGAATAGTTGATGGCATGCGAGGCGCCATGCTCCAGCGCCATCTTGCATTTTTCGTCTGAGCCTGCGGTGCCGATCAGCTGCAAACCCAGCGCTTTGGCCCACTGGCAGGCGATCAAGCCTACGCCACCGGCTGCGGCGTGGAACAGCACAAAGTCGCCTTCTTTCAGGCCCGCCTGCGGCAGGGTTTTGCGCAGCAGGTACTGGGCTGTCAGGCCCTTGAGCATCATGGCCGCGCCGGTTTCAAAGCTGATGGCGTCGGGCAGTTTGCACACGCACTTGGCGGGCATCACGCGCACCTCGCAGTAGCTGCCTGGGGGCTGGCTGGCGTAGGCTGCACGGTCGCCTACTTTGAGGTGCGTTACGCCTTCACCTACGGCCTCGATCACGCCTGCGCCTTCCATGCCCAGCTTGAGTGGCAAAGGCAGGTTGTACACGCCGCTGCGCTGGTACACGTCGATGTAGTTCAGGCCCACCGCGTGGTGGCGGATGCGCACCTCGCCTGCACCGGGTTCACCGACTTGCACGTCGATGAGTTTCATCAGCTCGGGGCCACCGGCTTGTTCGATCACTATGGCTTTACTCATGGTCATATCTCCAAAAAATTAAAATTAAATCACCGTCACATCAAAAAAATTAGGCCTTGCTGCGGCTCACCAGATACACACCGCCCAGCACCAGCACGGTACCGGCCACGATCCACAGGTTCAGCGGCTCGCCCAGCACCAGCACGCCCAGGGTGATGGTGGACATGGGGCCCACCATGCCGATCTGCGCGGTTTTGGCGGCGCCTATGCGTTCGATGGCCATCATCACCATCAGCACCGGAGCGACCGTGCACACGGTGGCGTTGAGCAAGGACAGCCATAGTACCTCGGGCGCGACCTGTGCGGCACTCCAGGGCCTTAGCACTGCAAACTGCGCGATGCACAGCAGGCAAGCTACGCTGGTGGCCAGGCCGGCCAAACGCAGGCTGCCCAGCTTTTGCACCAGCTCGCCGCTGTAGCTGAGGTACACGGCATAGGCCACCGCGCTGCCAAACACCAGCACGGCGCCCAAGCCCACATGGCTGCCCACCAGGGTGGCCTCGTGGCCAAATACCAGCAGCACGCCGCTGTAGCTCAGGGCAAATGCGGCCAACTGGCGGCGGGTGATTTTTTTGCCCCACAGCAGCCAGCCCATCAGCAGCACGATGGTGGGGTTCAAATACAAAATCAGGCGCTCCAGGCTGGCGCTGATGTACTGCAAACCCGCAAAGTCCAAAAAACTGGCCAGGTAGTAGCCCGTAAAGCCCAGAAAAATCACCTGCAGCCATTGCTTGGCCGACAAGGCGGGCTTGCCGCGGCTGGCCCACCAAGAGAGCAGCAGAAAAAACGGCAAGGCCATCAGCATGCGCAGCATCAGCAAGGTGACTGCATCTGTACCGTAGCGGTAGCCCAGCTTGACGATGATGGCTTTGCCGCTGAAGGCGATGGAGCCAGCCAAGGCCAAAGCCACACCCGACGCTATATGTTTAGCAGCTGCTTGCGCAATATCATGTTGGGCTGCAGCCGTATTACTCATATATTTTACGATGCACCTGAAGTCGGTGAGGTCTTAGAAACCTACTGCCTGTCCATCACGGCGCGAGTCGCTGGCGACCACATAGCCTTCTTTGGCGACATCGCCTTGGCCTTCATCAGCGCGCCAGATAAACTGGCCTGCGCCAAAGTCCTGGTACGAGTCGTTGATCACTTCGGTTTGGTGGCCACGGTCTTTGAGGCCTTGCACGGTGTGGGCGTTCATCGCGGCTTCGACGTTGATTTCCAGGCCCGCGTTGTAGCGCCAGCGCGGTGCGTCGCAGGCGGCTTGCGGGTTTTGTTTGTAATCGAGCATGCGCACCAAA
Source organism: Polaromonas sp. (assembly GCA_043749385.1). GTDB lineage: Bacteria > Pseudomonadota > Gammaproteobacteria > Burkholderiales > Burkholderiaceae_C > JAAFIP01. The sequence continues at coordinate 3,134 of JAYVDN010000227.1, read as the reverse complement.
GTCTGCATGTGGCCCTGCGGCTGCATATTGGCACCCATCACGCCGTAGCTCATCACGGGTTTGCCATTTTTACTGAGGAAGGCCGGAATGATGGTGTGGAACGGCCGCTTGCCCGGTGCCACCACGTTCACGTTACCAGCCTCCAGGCTGAAGCCGTGGCCCCGGTTTTGCAGGCTGATGCCAAAGGTCGGCTCCACACAGCCCGAGCCAAATCCCATGTAATTGCTTTGGATAAAGCTGACCATCATGCCGCTCTCGTCCGCCGCCGTAAGGTAAATAGTGCCGCCCTTGACCGGGTTGCCCGCCTTGAAATCTTGCGCCTGCTTCATGTTGATGAGCTTGGCGCGCGATGCCAGGTACGCGTCGTCCAGCATCTGCTCTACTGTCACGTTCATCGACGAGGGCTCGGCGACAAATTTGTACACGTCGGCAAAGGCCAGCTTCATGGCCTCGATTTGCAGATGCTGCGAGTCCACGCCGTCTACCGGCATCGAGGCCAGGTCAAACTTGTCCAAGATGCCTAAAGCGATCAGCGCGGCAATGCCCTGGCCGTTGGGCCCGATCTCGTGCAGGGTGTAGCCCCGGTAGTTTTTGCCAATCGGCTTGACCCACTCGGCCTTGTAGCTGGCAAAGTCTTGCAGCGTGTGCGCGCCGCCGTGAGCGGCGCTGAATTTGGCCATGGCCTGGGCAATCTCGCCCTCATAAAATGCTGCACCTTTGCTAGCAGCAATGGCGCGCAGGCCCTTGGCTGCAGCCTTGAACTGGAACAGCTCGGCCACATGGGGCGCACGCCCCCAGGGCAGAAAGTTTTGCGCAAAACCGGGTTGGCCTTTCAACTCATCCGTGGCGGCAGCCCACTTTTGCTGCACTACAGGCGGCAGCAGGTAGCCGCGCTCGGCAATTTCAATCGCAGGCTCCATCAGGTCGGCAAAGGGCAGCTTGCCAAAGCGCTCGCTCATCATCGCCCAACTGCTCACCGCACCGGGGATGGTGACGGCATCCAGGCCGCGCTTAGGCGGTGCAGTGGCGTTGTCGCCATATTTTTTGCGAAAGTACTCTGGACTCCAGGCCTGTGGCGCGCGGCCCGAGGCGTTGATGCCGTGCAGCTCTTTGCCATCCCAAATGAGGCCAAAAGCGTCGCTGCCCAGGCCATTGCTTACTGGCTCGCAAATGGTCAGTGCCGCAGCGGCGGCAATAGCGGCATCGACCGCGCTGCCGCCCTTGAGCAGCATGCGCAGCCCGGCTTGTGCGGCCAGCGGGTGCGAAGTGGAGACGACGTTACGCGCAAACAGAGGGATGCGCGTGGTGGTGTAGGGGTTGGCGTAATCGAAGTTCATACGCCTAATTATCGGCTTTATGATGTGAGCCATTGGAACCCTGGAGTCAAAATTGTCCGACACTGCACTGCTAATAGACGAGATGAAGCAAGAGCTCAAGGCGCAGGACATGACCTATGCGCATGTCGCCGAGGCGCTAGAGATGAGCGAATCCAGCGTCAAGCGCATGTTCAGCAAGAAAGAAATGCCGCTGACACGGGTAGACGATATATGCCGCCTGCTCAATACCGAGTTTGCAGAACTTGCGCGCCGTGTCAGCCAGGCGACACCTTTGATGACCGAGCTGACCTACGAGCAAGAAACCGCCGTCAGCAAAGACCCCAAGCTGCTGCTGTGCGCTATTTGCGTGCTGAGCTATTGGACGCTGGAGCAGATAGTGAGCACCTATCAGATTTCCGAGGCGCAGACCACGGCCTGTTTGCTGCAACTGGACAAGGTGGGCATTATTGAGCTCAAACCGCTTAACCGCTACCGCCTGAAAGTGGCCAAAACCTTCAAATGGCGCAGCGACGGGCCGATACGGCAGTACTTTTTGCAGCACGTGGTGGATGAGTATTTTGGCGGCCGCTTTGACCGCGAAGGCGAGACCTTGATGATGGTGCACGGCAACATCAACCGCGCCATGGCCCCAGCCTATGTGGAGCGCTTGCAGCGGATTGGTGAAGACTTTTCCAAGCAGCACTTGGCCGACCAAAAGGTGGACGAGAAACACCGCGATGGGTTTACGATGATTGTGGGCTTTAGGCGCTGGGAATTCTCGGCGTTTACGGGGCTGCGCCGGGCGGCGTAACCCGTAGGCCGGACGGGCCGCGAGCTGCCGGTGCAGCGCGTATCGAATACACTTCAGGCTGAATTTTTCTCAGAAAGTCTCCCATGAGCCTTAAATGCGGCATTGTTGGCCTGCCCAACGTCGGTAAATCCACGCTTTTCAACGCCCTAACCAAAGCGGGCATCGCAGCCGAAAACTACCCCTTTTGCACGATCGAACCCAACGTCGGCATCGTCGAGCTGCCCGACAGCCGCTTGCAGCAGCTGGCCCAGATCATTTCGCCTGAGCGCATTGTTCCGGCCATCGTCGAGTTTGTGGACATTGCCGGCCTGGTGGCGGGTGCCAGCACGGGCGAGGGCCTGGGCAACAAGTTTTTGGAGCACATCCGCCAGACGGACGCCACCATCAACGTGGTGCGCTGCTTTGAAGACGATAACGTCATCCATGTGGCGGGCAAGGTAGACCCGATCTCGGACATCGAAGTGATCCAGACCGAGCTGTGCCTGGCCGACCTGGGCGCGGTAGAAAAAGCCCTGCACCGAGTGACCAAAATAGCCCGTTCGGGAGACAAAGAATCCATCAAGCTGGTGGCGATTTTGGAGAAGTGCCAGGCCGCGCTGAACGAGGCCAAACCGGTGCGCACGCTGGACTTCACCAAAGAAGAGCTGCCACTGCTGCAGCAGTTCTTTTTAATCACCGCCAAGCCGGCCATGTTTGTGGCCAACGTGTCGGAAAAGGGCTTTGAAAACAACCCCTTCCTGGACCGCCTGACGGCGTTCGCTACAGCGCAAAACGCCCCCGTGGTCGCCATCTGCGCCAAGATGGAAGCCGATATGAGCGAGATGAGCGACGAGGACAAGCAAATGTTTCTCGAAGAACTGGGCCAAACCGAGCCAGGCCTGAACCGCCTGATCCGCGCCGCCTTCAAGCTCTTGGGCCTGCAAACCTACTTCACCGCTGGCGTGAAGGAAGTGCGCGCCTGGACCATCCATGTAGGCGACACGGGCCCGCAGGCTGCTGGCGTGATC
>JAYVDN010000226.1:0-2874 GCA_043749385.1 Polaromonas sp. | reverse complement strand
TGTGGGTGAAGGTTCGAGGCGGGTGGGCGGACAATGCGGCGCACCTTAAGTCGTATGGTTATGAGTGATCCGCTAGTGCTACAGCAAAAATGGGGTCAGATCAAAATTCAGGACGACCATCGTGCCCGAGCGCGTAAATGCCAAACGAAATTTTGCTCTGACCCCATTTTTGTGCCCCCGGCGACTACAAAATTCAACCCGATGCTCTTTTGAGTATCGAATGGAAGCGATACAATGTAGATACGCATAAGGAGTTCCGCCATGAGTATCGCCACCCTTCAGCGCTGGGGCAACAGCAACGCCCTGCGTATCCCAGCCGCGACCATGAAAGCCTGGGGTATGAAAGAAGGCGAAAGCGTAGAGCTGCATGTGCAGGGCACGCAGCTTGTAGCCCAACCCGCGCGTAAACGCTACACACTTGACGAGCTGCTGGCTCAGTGCAGCCCTGCCAATATGGCCCTCACTGACGAAGACCGGGCTTGGATCAATGATGCACCGGTAGGCAAAGAAGCCCTATGAAGCCGAAGTACCCTGAGCGCGGCGACATCATCCACCTAGACTTTGACCCCACACGCGGCAGCGAGCAGCAAGGCAAGCGCTTTGGTTTGGTGCTCACCAAATCTGCCTTCAACCGATTTGGCTTGGCCATGGTGGCCCCTATCACCCAAGGCGGCGGTTTTGCTCGGCAAAACGGTTTCACCGTCTCTCTGGCAGTCACCGGTCTGGATACCCAAGGCGTGGTGCTGTGCAACCAAGCCCGCATGCTCGACTTTGCGGTTCGTTTCGCCAAAGTGATTGAGCGTGCGCCCGACGTAGTAGTGGATGATGTGCTGGCGCGCGTGCGGGCTTTGCTGGATTGAGAATGAACACCTAAATATGCCAATAGCCAGCATATTTAAAGCCTAAAACGTGATGAAAAAAATAGCGAATGAGCCCGCCTTCGTGCTGCACCGATACGACTGGAGCGAGTCCAGCCTGATCCTGGAGGTGTTTACCCGGCACCACGGCCGCATAGCCCTGGTGGCCAAAGGGGCCAAGCGCCCCAGCTCGCAGTTTCGGCCCATCTTGCTGCCCTTGCAGCCCCTGCACATCGCCTTCAGTGGCGACGCCGAGGTGGGCACGCTCAAAGGCGCGGAGTGGATGGGCGGCCTGACTATGCCAACAGGCGACGCACTGCTCTCGGGCTACTACGTCAACGAGCTCATCCTCAAACTGCTGGCCCGCGACGACCCGCATGAGACGCTGTTTGACGCCTACGCCCAGGTCACCCAGCTGCTGCGCGACCCCGCGCTGGTAGACAGTGCCCTGCGCGCTTTTGAGCTGATTGTGCTGCGCGAGATTGGACTGCTGCCCTCGCTAGACGCTGCCAGCCTCACGCTGCAACCGCTGCAGCCAGAAGCCGCCTACACCCTCATGCCCGAAGCTGGCCTGCGCGCGGTGCACGAGGCCGATGACTATGGCCAGGGCCAAGGACAACCGTATCGGCAAGGCAGTGGCCAAGACAGCCGGCAAGACGCTCGCCAAGAGCGCCCCAGCCTGTCAGCCCAGCACTGGCTAGCCTTGCAAACCGCGCTGGACGACGCAGCCCCCCTGCACGCCACCCGCACGGTGTGCGCCACTTTGGCCGCAGCAGACAAAGCCGCACTTAAAAACCAGTTGCGCAGCTTGCTACACTACCACTCAGGCGGCAAAACACTGCGCACGCGCCAGATGATGATGGACGTGCAGGCGCTGTAGTCTGCTTCAGTGGCGCTACGTATTCAGTAGCTGCTCCCGCGATATTTTAAAGGGCTACAGCCCTAAATGGCATCAAAATGACGGCTAAAACTGCGCTTTCAGTCAATGTAAACAAGGTAGCTCTGGTGCGCAACACCCGGCACCTGGAGATCCCCAGCGTCACCCGCGCGGCCGAGCTGTGCCTCAAGGCGGGTGCCGCCGGAATCACCGTGCACCCGCGCCCCGACGAGCGGCATATCCGCAAGCAAGACGTGTTTGACATCGCTGAGCTCATGCGCCTGTGGCCTGCGCGCGAGTACAACATCGAAGGCAATCCGTTTCAAAACCTGATGGACTTCATCCGCGCACTCGCCAAACTAGGCATGCGCCCGCACCAAGCCACCTTCGTGCCCGACTCTGAGGCCCAAGCCACCAGCGACCACGGCTGGACCTTCCCGCAGGACGCCGCGCGGCTTAAACCCCTGATCGACGAATGCCACGCCCTGGGCGTGCGCGTGAGCCTGTTTATGGATCCGATTCCCGAGCAAATGGCAGCGGCTAAGGCCGTGGGCGCAGACCGGGTAGAGCTGTACACCGAGACCTGGGCCAGCAGCTGGGGCACGCCCCGCCAGGCCGCCGTGCTGGCGGGCTTCACCGCTACAGCGCAGGCAGCGCTTGCCGCTGGCTTAGGCATCAATGCGGGCCACGATTTAAACCGCGATAACCTCGCAGCATTTTTGCAAGCTGTGCCCGGCGTGCAAGAAGTGTCCATCGGCCACGCCTTCGTCGCCGACGCGCTGGAGATGGGCTACGCGGCCACCGTGCAGGCCTACCAGGCTTGCATTGACGAGGCGTTTGCCCAGTGATTTACAGCAAATGATTTACGGTATCGGCACCGACGTGTGCGACATCCGCCGCATCCGCTCCAGCGTGGAGCGCCATGGCGAGCGCTTTGCGCAAAAGATACTCAGCGAGGGTGAGTTGGCCACGTGGCAAATGCGCAGCGAGCGCTGGCCCGAGCGCGGCATGCGCTACCTAGCCACCCGTTTCTCAGCCAAAGAGGCCTTCAGCAAAGCGCTCGCCATGGCGCTCCACGCTGGAGCGGATGCGGCGGATGTCGCACACGTCGGTGCCGATACCGTAAATCATTTGCTGTAA
>JAYVDN010000225.1:0-3712 GCA_043749385.1 Polaromonas sp. | reverse complement strand
GTGGCCATCAGCTCTTCCAGCAGGGCCAAAGACACCTTACCGCTCACACCATACGGGTCGAGCTCGGGGCGCTCTGAATACTTGAGCACGATGGAGGTGTTGAGCTTGGCCAGGTTGACTTGGCCCATGGTCCAGCCGCCGAAGCGGCGTTCGGTGATTTCTTCAAAGTCCAGCAGCACCACGTCTTTGTGACGTGTGTCTTTGCTGATGTGGTTGTACAGCTCGCTCACCGCGCCGCGCCCACCCTCGATGGCTTGCAAAAATATACCCGCGCCGTAGCACAGGATGCCGGTGATGCCGCTGGCCGGGTTGTGCGTGCGGGAGGTGGCAAGAATAGCGTCGATATGTTCGGGCTTGGTCGGGTCAGCCAAGCGGCTGACATAGAGGAGACGAACTAACATGGTGGGATCTCTTTGTAATGATGGGATAAGCAACGCAACTTAAAAGGGGCTGCTGTATGGTGAGCTTACTGCTGCGCACTACCCTGACGCGGAATCAACGCTAGAAACTCTCGGCGCAGGTTGGGGTCTTTCAAAAAGCTGCCTCGCATCACCGAGTTGATCATCTTGCTCTCAGCATCTTTCACGCCGCGCCAGCCCATGCAAAAGTGCGTCGCTTCCATGACGATGGCCAAACCATCGGGCTGGGTCTTTTGTTGGATCAAGTCGGCAAACTGCACCACGGCTTCTTCCTGGATTTGCGGTCGGCTCATCACCCATTCGGCCAGGCGGGCGTACTTGGACAGGCCGATCACGTTGGTATGTTCATTGGGCATAACACCGATCCACACTTTACCGATGACCGGACAAAAGTGGTGGCTGCAGGCGCTGCGCACGGTGATGGGGCCGACGATCATCAGCTCGTTCAGGTGCTCTGCGTTGGGAAACTCGGTGATAGCGGGGGCAGGAACGTAGCGGCCTTTGAACACTTCGTTCAGGTACATTTTGGCAACGCGGCGGGCGGTGTTGTTCGTGTTGTGGTCGGTAGCGGTGTCGATCACCAGGCTGTCCAACACGCCTTGCATTTTGACCTCCACCTCGTCGAGCAATTTTTCCAGCTCGCCGGGTTCTACAAAATCAGCGATATTGTCGTTGGCGTTAAAGCGCTTTTTCGACGCCTTGATGCGCTCGCGGATGATGGCGGACATGGGCGTGCCGATGTCAGTGTCGGGAGTGGTCATGGGAGTAGCTGTTTTCATTAACATAGGTAAATGGTAACCGATCTATGTTTTTAGGGTCTTTAGGGCTATGCGGACACAGTTTTAATGCGCATTTAGTGCTCTAGCCAATAGACTATCGCGGGAGCAGCTACTTATTCAATAGCGGTTGCCGGTGCTCCACAGCGCTGCCCGCATCAAACCGTAAGCAACCATGTCGCGCACGCGCTGGGCCAACGGCCGGTTGGCGTAGTCGGCCGGGTCAATCTGCTTACCGTCCTGCGCCATGGCGTGCTCCAGTTTGGCGCGCAGGGTTTGCGCAAACTCGCTGCCGCGCACCACGATGTTAGCCTCGCGCGCCAGCAACAAGCTCAAGGGATCCAGGTTAGACGAACCCACCGTGGCCCAAGCCTGCGGCTCCATCGCGTCCACTACCGCCACCTTGGCATGCAAAAAGCTGCTGGCGTATTCATGTATCTCTACCCCCGCCGCCAGCAAGGCGCTGTAGACCGGGCGCGCCGCGTGGTACTGCATAAAATATTCGTAGCGCCCTTGCAGCAGCAGCTTGACCTTGACCCCGCGCTGCGCTGCCGCCAGCAAAGCGTGGCGCAGCTTGCCGCCGGGCAAAAAGTAGGCATTGGCAATGATGATCTCGTGGTGCGCCTCACCAATGGCTTTGAGGTAGGCCCGTTCGATCCGCTTGCGGTTACGAAAATTATCACGTAATAGCAGTGCAGCCCTATAGATAATCGCGGGAGCAGCTACAATATGTGTAGCATTTTGACTGGAGGAAGCGCCACCAAACAGCACGGCCCGCGAGCTCACCCAAGTAGTTATCGCTGTGCCCAGCTCGCGCTGGCGCAGGCTGCGCACGGTTTGCACGCGCTGCCACAGCCTGTCCATAGCCTCTACCATCCCGTCCAGCAAGGGGCCGGTCACCCGTACCGAAAAGTCAAACCGCGGGGCTTTGAGCACGCCGTGGTTGGGATCAAAATAGTCGTCCAAAATATTAATACCCCCACAAAACGCTACCGCCTGGGCGGTGGTGCCGTCCACCACGCACAGCTTGCGGTGCAAGCGCCGCCAGTGGCTGGGCAGTAGCATCCCCAAGCGGCCCATGGGGTTAAAGATGTGCCACTGCACGCCAGCCGCATCAAAGCGCTCGCGCCAATCGGCCGGTATCTGGCTGGTACCTGCGCCGTCTACCACCAGCCGCACCCGCACGCCGCGCACGGCGGCGCGCGCCAAGGCAGCGCCCACATCGGCCCCCGTAGAGGTGAAATCAAAAATATAGCTCTCTAGCCGGATATCGTGTTTCGCCGCATCCATCGCGGCCACCATGGCAGGAAACAGCTCCGCGGCGCCCTGCAGCAACTGCACTTGGTGACCGTTAGCAAACTGCTGCATGGGCTAAAGCGCAAAGTCCACGATGAGGGGAAGGTGGTCGGACATGCGTGACCAGATAGCACCACGCGGCACGTGGCTGCCCGTAGGCTGGGCGTGGCGCGCGAACACATGGTCTAGCTGGAGCAGCGGAAGGCGCGAGGGGAAAGTGGGCGTGCGTTCGGCTATCGGCACTGTGGCGTTAGCTCTGTGTTTCATAGCTTCTTGCGCCCATTTGATGGGTGCTAACGGGCTATTAAAATCACCAGCTACCAGCAAGGTAGCCTTTTTAGGGATTTCACGTTCAATGAATTTGGAGAGCTGGGCCAGTTGCCTTGTGCGGCTGGCCGCTATCAGGCCCAGGTGCACCACGATAACGTGCACGGACGCGTCCTGCACCAACACCTCGCTGTGCAGCAGGCCGCGCTGCTCAAATCGGTGGTCGCTCATATCCTCATGTTGATGGCTGATCACCGGCCAGCGCGACAGCAGCGCGTTGCCGTGCTCGCCGTGCCGCGTGTGGGCATTGGTACGGTACACGGCCTCATAGCCTTCTGGGGCCAGGTAGTCGGCCTGCGGCAGCTCGGGCCAGCGGGTAAAGTACCCCGCCTCTTTGCGGTTCACCCGGCGCACTTCCTGCAGGCAAATGATGTCCGCGTCAAACTGCTCCACCGCATGCACCATGTCGTGAATTTCCAATCGACGGTTCGGCCCCAAGCCGCGTACCCCTTTGTGGATATTCCAGGTGGCTACGCGCAGAGTGGTGTGAGGGGTTGTCATAAGGTCTATTGTGACAAACCTTTGTGCAGGTTTTTGTGGCGATGGCTTCACAACTAAACGCTACTGAATATATAGCTGCTCCCGCGATATTCTATTGGCTTGCGGCACTATTCTTCATATAAACCGAGGCAGCAACAACACCGCCTCGGCGTTGGACGCTGAAAAGCAGCGCTCTGCAGCCTCTAGGTAGGGCAGCCACTGGTAGGCGACATGCTCCTGCGGGCTGAGCGTAACTGGTATGCCGTTCGGCACCAAGAGTCCGAACACATGTTCGGTGTTGTGCGTCACACCGGGTGCGTAGCGGTGCAGCCACTGCGGGTAGATGCCATATACGTTTTGAAGATGCCAGTCGGTCATCACATGGCCGCTGTGGTGGGTGTCAATTCCTGTCTC
>JAYVDN010000224.1:0-2148 GCA_043749385.1 Polaromonas sp. | reverse complement strand
GGTACCTGTGTAAATCAGGTCGCCGGGTTGCAGCTCCCATGCGGCGCTTAAATGCTCGATGGTCTCGGCCATGTTCCAGATCAGTTTGTTGATGTGGCTGCGCTGGCGCTCTACGCCATTGACGTTGATCCAAATTTCGGCATTCACAATGTCGCCAGCCTGCGCGGCGGGGGTGATGGGGCCAATGGGGGAGGAGTGGTCAAAAGCTTTGCCAATGCACCAAGGGCGGCCTTGCTTTTTCATCTCGCCTTGCAGGTCGCGGCGGGTCATGTCCAGGCCTACGGCGTAGCCAAAGATGTGCTTCATCGCGTCAGCCGCCTTGATATTGCTGCCACCGGTGCCAATGCAGGCTACCAGCTCGATCTCATGGTGGAAGTTTTTGGTGAGACTGGGGTAGGGCACGCTGCCGGTCTCGCCCGCATTGACCACCACCACGGTGTTGGCGGGCTTGATGAAGAAGAAAGGTGGTTCGCGGCCGGTAAAGCCCATTTCTTTAGCGTGGTCTTCGTAGTTGCGGCCTACGCAGTAAACGCGGGCGACCGGAAAACGCTGGGCGCTGCCGACCACGGGCACGCTGACGAGGGCGGGAGGTGTAAATACGTAGCTCATGCGTCTAGTCTTTCTTCTCTATGGATGCCCAAGGCTAGATGCACCGGGCGGTCTGAATAACTGAACAGCACACAACCGGGCGCACTACTCAGACGGAGGGTATGCCACGACGGCACCACAAAATGGTCGCGCGCGGTAAAGCTAAATTGTGCCGTGCCGGCGGGCGATGTGATGTACGCAGTGCCCGCACCTTCTACCACGCTGAACACCGTGCCGTCGGTTTGGCGGTAGGGCTTGCCGCTAAAGCCCTCGGGCAAAAGCTGCATAAACGTGCCCATGGTGGGCATGGGCCAGCCGCCGGTGAGCGGATTGGTGTAGCGCAGCTTGACGCCGTCCCAGGCATCTACCGGCGCAGAGCGCTCTAAATGATGTAGCGCTTCCCGCGTGCGGCTGTAGGGGTAGCTGAAGATGGGGCTGGTAGCGCCGTAGGGCGACGCGCCGCGCACCGGGGCCATGTTGTGGCCGTAGCGGGCAAAGCTGGTGCCCTCGGGCTCTTTGATGTGCTGCGAGTTGGACGCGTCGTTCTCGGCAAAACCCGCGTCAAAAAAGCGCAGCATGGGGATGTCCAAGCCGTCCAGCCAGACCATCGGGTCTTGTGCCTCGTGGCCGTGGTCATGCCAGGCCATGCTGGGCGTGGTGATGAAGTCACCCGGCTGCATGGTAGTGCGCTCGCCATCCACAGCGGTGTAAGCGCCCGAGCCTTCGACGATAAAGCGCAGAGCGCTCTGCGTGTGGCGGTGGCTGGGCGCTACCTCGCCGGGCAAAATGAGCTGCAGGCCAGCGTACAAAGACTGGGTGATGCAGCTCTGGCCGCGCAGCGCCGGGTTTTCCAAAATCAGCACCCGGCGAATGGCCTCCTCAGCCGTGATAGCCGCGCCCGCGCGCATGAGGAAGGGGCGCACTTCGTCATATTTCCACAGCGCAGGCACGCAGGGCGTTTTAGGCTGCGGTGGCACCAGCGCGTGCAGCACCTCCCACAGGGGGGTAAGGTGGTGCGGCGACATGTCCGCGTAGAGCTGGGCGCGGTCGGGGTGCTGTGGGCTGTGCATGGTGCTGTGTTGAAAAATCAGAAGGTTCTATTCGATCTTGATACCGCGCATGGCGATGATGCCGCCCATGATGGACGCTTCAGACTTCACGCGGCTCTTGAGGCCTTCAGCCGATGTGCCGACTGCTTGCCAACCTTGGGTGAACAGTTTTTGGCGGGTGTCGTTGTCGCGGATAGCTTTGCTGACCTCGCTGGCCAGCCGGGCTTGGGCAGCAGCGGACAAGTTGGCCGGGCCTACCAGCGCCGTCCACACCTCCAAGTTAAAGTCGCGCAGACCTGCATCGTTGAGCGACGGCAGCTCTGGCACCAAGGCGCTGCGCCCGCTGGTCACACCAATCGCTTTGAGCTTACCCGCACGCACCTGCGGCATTGCCACGCCCGGTGGCATAAGCGACATTTGCACCTGGCCGCCCAGCATGGCGGTGACGACCTGCGGGTTGCCCTGGTAGGGCACATGCACAGCCGTCATACCGCCCACTTTGGATTTGAGA
>JAYVDN010000223.1:0-10817 GCA_043749385.1 Polaromonas sp. | reverse complement strand
GAACTGAACCCCCAAATGGGGGCCGAGGGCCAAGACATTACCGAGCACATTACCGAAAAATACGGCATGTCCGAGGTGCAGGTCAATGCCAACCGCGAGAACATCCGCGCACGCGGGGCGCAACTGGGTTTTACCTTCAGCATGGGCGATACCCAAAACGGCGATGGTAACAGTGGGGGCCGCAGCCGCATCTACAACACCTTTGACGCGCACCGCCTGCTGCACTGGGCTGAGCTGGAAGATTTAAGCAAACAAAGGGCGCTGAAAGAGGCATTGTTCAAAGCCTACTTTACCGACGGCCAAAGCCCCGCTTCCCATGAAGTGCTGGTGCAACTGGCCACAGACGCAGGCCTGGACGCGGTGCGCGCCCGCGAGATTTTGGCATCCAACGAATATGCGCAGGATGTGCGCAAGCGCGAGCAGCACTACCTGGGCCAAGGCATCCATTCGGTGCCCGCGATCGTCATCAACAACCGGCACTTGATATCGGGTGGGCAACCGGCTGAGGTGTTTGAGCAAGCGCTGCGCCAGATAGCGGCCGCAGCCTGACAGTGCGTCCGGCTGCGCATCGGCTGGTGCATGTCGTAGTGCAGCCTTTACCCGCACAGTGCCTGCTTGGCCCCCCGCCATGACACGCCCGATGTGCGCCATCTGCCTGCGCGCGCAGAGCACATGTATGTGCCATTGGACCACGCCCATAGTGCACACCGTCGAAGTACTGATCTTGCAGCACCCGATGGAGGTGCCGAACGCCAAAGGCAGCGCACGTTTGCTGCACCTGAGCTTGCCGCACAGCCGGATGGAGGTGGGCGAGATGTTTGAAAAAGCTGCGCTGCAAACTTGGTTGACTGCGCCTTGGCAGCCCGGCGCATCGCAACACGATGGTGAGGAACGGCTCCCCAAGCAAGCCGTATTGCTTTACCCACTGAGCCCCGCAGGCGAAACGCCAGCCTTCATAAAGCTGCCCGAGCTTAACCCTACTGCGCGGCGCCGCCCCTCGCAACTGCGCCTGGTAGTGCTCGACGGCACCTGGCGCAAAAGCCGCAAAATGCTCTACCTCAACCCACTGCTGCAACGGCTACCGCGCCTGGCCTTGCAAGGCATGCCTGCGTCGCGCTACCGTATTCGTGCAGCGCACAAGCCAGACCAATTGTCTACACTAGAGGCTGCATGTGCTGCGCTGGCGCAGCTAGAAGGCAGTGCCGCACCATTTTTGCCTTTGCTCGCTGCATTTGACGGATTTGTGGCGCAGCAGTTTGCCTATGTACCTGGATAAAATCTAAACACCATGTCTACACCCCCTGCCGAGCTGACCGCCCCATTTGCAAGCGCCCCTGTGCTGCGCCAGATCAAAGACCTGCCTGGCCCGCGCAGATGGCCCCTTGTGGGCAATTTGCTGCAAGTCAAACCCCAGCGTATCCACCAAAACGTGGAGCAATGGTGCAGGCGTTTTGGCCCGGTGATGCGTTTGTATTTTGGTCCCAGGGCGGTGCTGGTTATTGCCAACCACACCACGGTCAGTGCAGTCTTGCGCGAGCGCCCGGGCGCCTTTCGCAGGCCCAGCATCACCGCCAAGGTGTCTGTTGAGTTGGGTGGCTTGCCCAATGTATTCATGGCAGAAGGCATAGACTGGCGTAACCAGCGGCGCGTGGTGATGGCGGGCTTTGCGCCCAAGCCCATCAGAGCCTATTTTCCGGCGCTGGTGAATGTGGCGCTGCGCCTGCAGCGGCGCTGGGATACTGCTGCCAGTCAACACCGCCAGATTGACCTGTCTGCTGACCTCAAGCGCTACACCGTAGACATCATTGCGGGCCTGGCGTTTGGCCAGGATGTGAATACCCTGGAGGCCGGTGACAACGTGATCCAGCAGCACCTGGACCTGATCTTGCCCGGCATCGCGCGGCGCAGCCTGGCCATCTGGCCGTACTGGCGCTACTTTAAGCTGCCCCAAGACCGCTTGCTGGAGCGCAGCAGTGCGGCCATGCGTACGGAGGTGTACGCGCTGATTGCCCAAGCGCGCCAACGCATGCAAACTGACCCTGCACTGCATGACAAACCCAGCAATTTGCTCGAAGCCATGTTGGCAGCGGCTGACCAGCCGGGTAGCGGCGTAGACAACGACATGGTGGCGGGCAATGTCTCGACCATGCTGCTGGCCGGGGAAGACACCACGGCCAATACCATCGCCTGGTTGTTGTACCTGCTGCGCAGCAACCCACACACGTTGCGCACAGCGGTAGCCGAGGCTAGGCAACTGGCACCCGACAGCGCCCGCTTTACGCTAGAGCAAATGGACGCACTGGTGTACCTGGACGGCGCTATTCAAGAGGCCATGCGGCTCAAGCCCGTGGGGCCTTTCATGCCAGTGGAAGCCATCGTGGACACCACGGTAGAAGACGTGCATGTGCCCAAAGGCAGCTTGGTGTGGTGCGTGATGCGCCACGACAGTGTGGATGAAAGCCACTTTCCCAATGCCCAAGCGTTTGCGCCAGAACGTTGGCTTGCGCAGGATGTAGACAAGCAAGTCTCCACACCGTTTGGCTCTGGCCCACGCACCTGCCCTGGGCGCTATCTGGCTCTGCTGGAAATCAAAGTGGTCATGGCCATGCTGTTGGGCCGTTTTGAGATAGCCAGTGTGGACACAGCAGATGGCCAGGAGCCCCAAGAGCTGATGGCCTTCGTCATGTCGCCTGTGGGCCTGCGGATGCGGCTCAATTTGGATGTCAAACAAGCTGTAGCCCCATAAAATATCGCGGGAGTAGCTATGACATATGCAGCAATATGGGCTCCCCCCCAAGTCATGCCTGACGCGCGGGCCTGTAGGGTTAGCCTGGCTTTTGTACAGGATCAGGCCGACGTGGCGGGCGTCTAACCCGCAGCTTCGGGTCCTAGTTTGAGCTGGCGGCGGCTCGCGAATGTGCACCTCAATACCATGTCCGAAAACGGCGAGCTTTGAGCGCCAAACAGCGTACCATTGCCGTATGACGCTGAACCACGATGACGCTTACTACCAAGCCATGCTGGGCCGCGACGCGCGCTTTGACGGCTGCTTTTTTACGGGCGTAACGTCGACCGGCATCTACTGCCGCCCGGTGTGCCGCGTGAAAGCGCCCAAGCGGGAGAACTGCCGGTTTTTTGGCCACGCGGCGCAGGCCGAGAGCGCGGGCTTTCGGCCCTGCATGCGCTGCCGGCCCGAGCTGGCGCCCCACTCGCTGGTGTGGTCTACGCAAGACGCCTCACACACGCTGGCTCTGCAGGCGGCGCATTTGCTGGACCATTTTTTTAGCCACAGCAGGCCCAGCGACGCCGCGCCCGATTTACCCACGGTAGCCAGCGTAGCCGCGCGGCTGGGGGTGAGCGACAGGCATTTGCGGCGCATCTTTGAGGCACACCTGGGTGTCTCGCCGGTGCAGTACCTGCAAACTCGCAGGCTGCTGTCGGCCAAGCAGCTGCTGACAGATACCGCCTTGCCGATGACCCAGATTGCGCAAGCCAGTGGCTTTGCCAGTCTGCGACGCTTTAACGCGGCGTTTTTGCAGCACTACCGGTTCAGCCCTACACAGTTGCGCCGTGGCAGCCAAGAGGGTGGCAATGCTGGAAGCAAAAGTGCCAAGGCACTGGCCGGCATCATCCGCGTGCAAATGGCCTACCGCCCACCGTATGACGTAGACGCGCTGCTGGGTTTTATGCGCAAGCGCCAGTTAAATACTATCGAAACAGTAGCTGCTCCCGCGATGATCCATTGGGCTGCACGCACATTTGGCATAAAAATAGCAGGCAAACAACATGCGGGTTGGGTGCGCTTTGGCTTTGACACCGCGCGCTGCGTGGTGCAGCTGGAAGTAAGCGACAGCCTGGGCCATGTGCTGCCCACGGTCATCGCCCGTATGCGTGCGGCGCTAGACCTGGACGCTGACCCCAAAGCCATCAACGCGGTGCTGGGTACGCACTTTGCAGGTACTGAGGGGCTGCGCGTGCCCGGCTGCATCGACGGCTATGAGGTAGCGCTGCGCGCCATTGTGGGCCAGCAGGTGACGGTGGCTGCGGGCCGCACCCTCACGCAGCGCATTGCAGACACCTTTGGCCAGCCCATCACCACTCCCTACCCGGAACTTACCCGCCTGTTCCCCACACCCAGCGCCCTGGCGCAGGCGACGCCCGATGCACTGGGCGCGCTAGGCATAGTCAAGCAGCGCCAAGCGGCCATCATCGCCCTGTCGCGCGCCGTGGACAGCGGCGCGCTGGACCTGAACACCCCCGCCAACGCGATGGCCACCATAGAGCAGCTTAAAACCCTGCCCGGTATTGGCGACTGGACGGCGCAGTACATCGCCATGCGCGCCCTGCGCTGGCCCGATGCTTTTCCAGCAGGCGATGTGGCGCTGCACAACGCACTGGGTGTGCGCAACGAGAAGCACCCCGCCCGCGCCGCCGAGGCCGCGTCGCAGGCCTGGCGGCCTTGGCGCAGCTACGCGGTGCTGCGGGCTTGGCACTCTTTGCCAGGAGGCAGCACATGAGGGCGCATCGTTGTCCACTTTTGGCTAGGTACAGCCCGCCGAACGGGCGCGGCAAGTGCATTCAGCGTCTTCCTATGCGCTATATATTTAGTAGCTGCTCCCGCGATACTTTATTGGCTTAGAGGTCTATTTTTCTATGAAAACTATCACTTTTCCCCTGTTGCACCGCACCACCTCACCGCTAGGCGACATCTGGCTGGCGGCCACCGACCAAGGCCTGTGCGGCCTGTGGTTTGTGGAAGGCCAAAAGCATATGCCCGATATGCACGGCTGGCCTGCCGGGCGCAACGCGGTGATCGAGCAAGCGCAGTTGCAAATGCAACAGTACTTTACAGAAGGGCGAACCACGTTTGAGCTGCCGCTAGACCTGCGCGTGGGTACGCCTTTTCAGCAATCGGTCTGGCGCGCACTCTTGACCATTGGCAGTGGCAAGCACAGCAGCTACGGCAGCATTGCCCAGCACATTGGCAACCCGCAAGCGGTGCGCGCGGTGGGCGCAGCTGTGGGGCGCAACCCCATCAGCGTCATCGTGCCTTGCCACCGGGTGCTGGGAGCGGGCGGTGCGCTGACGGGCTATGCGGGCGGGCTGGAGCGCAAGACGGCGTTGTTGCAACTGGAAGGCGTGCTGGTGGACACCCAAGCAGCGCAGGCCTCCTTGCTTTGAGCATTTTGCGCATCAATCCCCTGCACCATCATCATCAATCCACACCGCGTGATGGCTCTGGCCCATCCATACTCAGCACATGAACACCGCTATGGCTTTTGAATTCGTCTTGCTGGCGGCCATCTGGGGCGGCTCGTTTTTGCTGATGAAGCTGGGGGCGGCTGAGTTTGGGCCTTTTGCCATGGCGTTTTTAAGGGTGTTATTGGCAGCGCTATTTTTGCTGCCACTGCTGGTGTGGCGCGGCCAACTGGCAGCGCTGCGCGCGCATATCAAACCCATTTTGTTGGTCGGCGCGCTCAACAGCGGAGTTCCGTTTGTGCTGTTTGGCTTTTCGGTGCTGCATATCAGCACCGGGCTGAGCTCTATTTTGAACGCCACCACACCGCTGTGGGGCGCGGTGGTGGCCTGGGTGTGGCTGCGCGACAAACCTACGCCTCTGCGCATCCTGGGCTTGGTGATTGGCTTTGCTGGCGTGGCCGCTCTGGCTTGGGACAAAGCCACCTTCAAAGCCGGTGCGGCATCGCCCGGCATGGCGGTGCTGGCGTGTTTGGCGGCTACTTTGTGCTACGGCATAGCGGCCAGTTTTACCAAAAAGTATTTGACCGGTGTGCCGCCCTTGGCCAGTGCCACGGGCAGCCAAATAGGGGCCGGTTTGTTGCTGCTGCTGCCGGCGGCTACGCACGTGCCAGCGCAAGCGCCCTCTGCGAATGCGTGGATAGCTATTGTTCTGCTGGCGTTTTTCTGCACCGCTGTAGCCTATGTGCTGTACTTTCGCCTCATCGAGCGGGCGGGGCCCGCCCGTGCAGTGGCCGTCACCTTTCTCATCCCGGTGTTTGGTGTGGCCTACGGCGGCTTGTTTTTAAGCGAAGTGATTACCTCCACCATGGTGATTTTCGGCGCGGTGATTGTGCTGGGTACGGCGCTGAGCACCGGTGCGATCAAGCTGGGTAAGCGCTAGCGTATTTTTTCACGCGTCAAGCGCTGTACACCAAGCCGCTGGCCACCGCACCAAACAAGTCGCCACTGACCATGTTCGCGCCCGCAAAGCGCTGCTGCAAAGCCGCCTTCAACGGCAGCAGCGCCGACGAGCCGCCCGTGAGGTAAATGGCATCCAGGTCTTTCGCAGCCAAGCCCGACCGCGCCACGCACTGCGCCGCTGTGTCCACAACCTTGCCTACCATTTGCTGCAAAATTTGCGCCATCTGGGCTACGCTGAGTGTGGCCGCTAACTGCGGCTCGATGTAGCCCAAGTCCAACGCGGCATCACTCCCTGATGAGGTGGTGATTTTGGCTTGTTCCACGGCGTTCGCTATTTTGTGGCCATAGCCACCGCGCAGCACCGTCATCAAGCGGTCATGGGGCACCTGGTCGGCGTAGAAAGGCCGCAGCTCCATGGCGTGGGTGATGGCTTTGCGGCTTTGCAGCGCGCCGATCTTGTGCCAGGTAGACAGGTTTAAAAATGTGGCGCTGGGCACTTCTCGGTTTTTGGTGCCGATGTTTTTAAAACCCAAGAGCGGCATCACGCGCTGCAGGTTCAGATGGTGGTCAAAATCGGTGCCTCCCAAATGCACGCCGCTGGTGGCCAAAATATCTTGCGCGCGGTCCAATTGCCCCACCCGGCTGGGCCCCAGCCTGAGCACCGAAAAGTCCGACGTGCCGCCGCCAATATCCACCACCAGCACATTGGCGTCTTTGTCCAAATGCCGCTCATACTCCAGTGCGGCAGCAATCGGCTCCATCTGAAAGCTGATGTTTTGAAAGCCCGCCGCCTCTGCCGCCTGCAACAAGCTGGCCTGCGCCTGGCGGTCACGCTGCGCGTCGTCGTCCACAAAATGAACCGGCCGCCCCATCACCACACGCTCTATCGCGCCCAGGCCCAGGGCTTCGGTACGCGTTTTCAGCTCGCGCAAAAACAGCGCAATGATGTCCTGGTAGCTTATCGCTTTACCTTGCACCAAGGTTTGCTCATGGATCAACTGGCTGCCCAGCACACTCTTGAGCGAGCGCATCAAACGCCCGGGATGCCCGGCCAAATACTGCGCAATGGCCTGCTTGCCAAAATAAGTGCGATGCTCTTCCGAGTCAAAAAACAGGGCCGTGGGCAGCGAAGTGCGGCTCCCCTCCAGCGCCACCAATTGCGCGCTCTGCCCTGGGCGCGCCCAAGACACCGCCGAGTTGGAGGTGCCAAAGTCAATGCCCAGCGTAATGCCTTGGGCGAGGGTATGTGCAACAGCGCTGGATGGCATCACTTAGCAAAGTTTGGAAGATAAAAAAAGAAAAAGCCACCCGAAGGTGGCTTTTTACATACTGGCGGAGTGGACGGGACTCGAACCCGCGACCCCCGGCGTGACAGGCCGGTATTCTAACCAACTGAACTACCACTCCTGGTAGCCTAGCGTTCGCTCTTGCGAGCCAAGTGCTTGGCAACTTGCGCCTTGTTTACCTTGGTGCATTTAAACTAAATGCACCGCAGCAAAATGCTGGCGACCCCACGGGGATTCGAACCCCGGTACTTACCGTGAAAGGGTAATGTCCTAGGCCTCTAGACGATGGGGTCAGTAACCTTGGAACCGATGCTTTTTGGTTTTTTAACAAACCGCCAAACATCTTCTCTCTTCTCGATACAAAGTTGGTGGAGGTAAGCAGGATCGAACTGCTGACCTCTTGCATGCCATGCAAGCGCTCTCCCAGCTGAGCTATACCCCCTTGTTGTGCCTCATCAATACTGACAACACACATCACCTGATTGGTATCGAGCCTCGAATTATAACCCGAATTTTTAGACTTTTTGCAGCCTGTGCAACACATCGTCGCGCGTGCACAGTTCGATCACCGCATCCAAAGCCGGAGTTTGCGCTTTGCCCATCAATAAAACCCGCGCTGGCATGGCCAATTGCGGCATTTTCAGACCGGTGGCGGTGAGCACTTCTTTGATGGCTGCTGCGATGCCGGCTTTGTCCCAAACGCAGGTGCGCAGCTTCTCGTGCAGCGCGGCGATGGCGGGCTTGGCAGCCTCGGTCACATGCAGAGCAAAGTCTTCCTGGTTGCGCTTGGGCTCGGTGTAAAACGCTGCTGCCCACACCGCCAGTGCAGCGGTGGTGTCGCAGCGGTCTTTGAACAGCGCGCAGATCTTGGGCAAGCGCGCGTCAGCGCTGATGCTGGCGCTGTGGCCTTGCTCATCTACCCGGTTTTGCAACTGCTGGGTGACCAGCTTTGCAAGCCGCTCGTCGCTGGCTTGCTTCATGTAGTGCGAGTTGACCCAGTTGAGCTTGGCGGCGTCCCACTGCGCCGGGCTTTTGGCCAAGTGGCTGCCGTCAAACCACTGCGCAATCTGCGCGGCATCAAACAGCTCGTCGTCGCCGTGGCTCCAGCCCAAGCGTGACAGGTAATTCATCATCGCCTCGGGCAGATAGCCAGCATCGCGGTAGTCTGTCACGCTCACAGCGCCGTGGCGCTTGGAGAGCTTTTCGCCGTCAGGCCCGAGGATCATCGGCACGTGGCCATACTGCGGCAACGCTGCGCCCAGCGCCTTCAAAATATTGATCTGGCGCGGTGTGTTGTTGACATGGTCGTCCCCGCGAATGACGTGGGTGATGCGCATGTCCAGGTCGTCCACCACTACGCAAAAGTTGTAGGTGGGGGTACCCACGGTTTCGCCGCGCGCGGCAGCCTCATCCGAGACCGGGCGGGCGATGATCAAATCGTCCAGCTCTTTGTTGCTGATGGTGATGGTGCCTTTAACTGTGTCGTCCCATGACACATCGCCGTCCACCGGGTTACCAAAGCGCACGACAGGCTGCACGCCCGCAGGCGGCGTGGGCAACACCTTGCCGGGCGCAGGCCGCCAGCGGCCGTCGTAGCGGGCTTTTTCGCCGCGCTTCATTTGTGCCTCACGCATGGCGTCCAGCTCGTCGCGCGAGGTGTAGCAGTGGTAGGCCGTGCCCGCTTGCAGCATTTGCGCGATGACTTCGCGGTAGCGCGCCATGCGCTGCATTTGGTAGAACGGGCCTTCGTCGTATTTGAGCTCCAGCCAGTCCATGGCCTCGATAATCTGGTCGACGGCGGCCTGGGTGGAGCGGGCCTCGTCAGTGTCTTCAATGCGCAAAATAAATTGCGCATCGTGGCCCAGCGCCTTGTGGTGCTGCGCAAAGGCCCAGCAGAACATAGCGGTACGGGCAGTGCCTAAATGCAAGAAGCCGGTAGGCGACGGCGCGATGCGGGTGCGGATAGTAGGTGAAGTAGTCATATCAAAATGTATAGCTGCTCCCGCTATATTCTATTGGTCTGCAGCTTGATTAGGTTTAAAAATTAGCTATACGAAGCCTACGCCAAGGTGTCAAAACCACGGAGTAAATCGGTCTGCAAATCGCCTACATGCTCTAGCCCCACGGCCAAGCGTACGATGCCCTGCGTGATGCCAGCGGCCATGCGCTGCTCTTCGCTCAGGCGACCATGCGAGGTGCTGGACGGGTGCGTGATAATGGTTTTCACATCGCCCAAATTGGAGGCCACCGTCATCAAGCGGGTGCTGTCGATCACATGGAAGGCGTTTTTACGCATTTGCTCCGGCGAGTTTCCTTTGACCTCAAAGCTCAGGACTGCGCCGCCCAGGCCCGTGCCATTGGCGTTTTGCTGGCGCATGGCTAGCGCGTGCTGCGGGTGGCTGGCAAGGCCGGGGTAGTACACACGCGCCACGGCGGGGTGGCTTTCCAGCCACTCTGCCATCACCAAAGTGCGGGCGCTTTGCGCCTCCATGCGGATGCCCAGCGTCTCCATGCCTTTGTGCACCACCCAAGCGTTGAAGGGCGAGAGACTCATGCCCGCGCTGCGCATGACCGGGATGAACTTGTCTTTGATCAGTTTTTCTGTGCCACACAATGCACCCGCGACGACGCGGCCTTGCCCATCGAGGTACTTGGTACCCGAGTGGATGATGATGTCGGCACCAAACAAAATAGGTTTTTGCAGCGCAGGCGAGCAAAAGCAGTTGTCCACCGCCAGCAGCACGCCCGCATTGTGCGCAATGTCGGCCAGCGCTTGGATGTCACACACCTCGGTGAGCGGGTTGGTGGGTGTCTCGGCCAGCAGCAGGCGGGTGTTGGGGCGCATGGCGGCCTTCCACTCGGCCACATCGGTTTGGCTGACAAAGGTGGACTGGACGCCAAACTTGCCAAACTCGCTGCCAATCAGCTTGATAGTGCTGCCAAACACCGAGCGCGAGCACAGCACATGGTCACCGGCCTTGAGCAGTCCCATACACAGCATCAAAATGGCGCTCATGCCGCTGCTGGTGCCTACGCAGGCCTCGGTGCCCTCCAGCGCGGCCAGGCGCGTCTCATGGCGGCTACTGAAGGGTTGGTAAAGCGACTGTAGATGTAGCCATCTTCTTCGCCTGCAAAGCGGCGCGCGGCGGTCTCGCTGTCGGGCTGGGTAAAGCAGGAGCTCAGGTACAGCGCCTCGGAGTTTTCGCCGTACTGGCTTTTGTCGATCGAGGCGCGCACGGCCAGGGTGTCCAGGTGCAGGCCTTCGGGGAGGGGTTTGGAATCGTTGTGTTTCATGATGGATTTTTGTAACCTACTTCGCGTTGATGTCTGATGCGCAAAACGAGCACATCGTCTGCCACCGGGTCATGCACA
>JAYVDN010000222.1:0-4772 GCA_043749385.1 Polaromonas sp. | reverse complement strand
GCTGTGGGAGGTGGACGACGATGCTACGGCAGAGTTGTCCAGGCTAATGTACGCCGGTATGAAGAAGGGACTGCCAGTGGGCAAGGCGCTGGCAGAGGCGCAAGAGCA
The DNA here is from genome assembly GCA_043749385.1 of Polaromonas sp. Lineage (GTDB taxonomy): Bacteria > Pseudomonadota > Gammaproteobacteria > Burkholderiales > Burkholderiaceae_C > JAAFIP01. The sequence continues at coordinate 4,664 of JAYVDN010000222.1, read as the reverse complement.
GTTGATGCGCAAGAAGCCTCATCCGTATTTTTGGGCGGCGTTTTTGGACAGTGGGACGGGGCGATGACCTTGTGTTTAAAGACCGCTTATGGGTTTACAAATATTCCAGGAGTCAATGATAAACGCCAGAACTAATTTCCGTTACGAAAAAGAATGAAATCAAGTGCGCGTATCGTTTTTTTGCCTATGACCGGATCAATGTAATTTTTGCTATTTGCAATCCAGTACTTGCTTTTCAACTTTGTGATGTAGCCCTGTGTTACTTGACCATAAAAACTACCGTGTTCAAACTCTTCTTCTGGAAAGCTTGAAGGGTTGATTAGGTATATGCTCATAAGTGCTTGTTGTATTACGTAGACGTCTATCCCCCTTTCAAAAGGCATCATATGTTCACTGTCGTCTGTTAACATCCGCTGGAAGCGATCTTCTTTCCAATCGCTAAATTCAGAAGATATAGCTGCTCTGAAGTGCAGTGATTTGAATTGGTATTGTGGGTTCACAATGACTTTGTTTAGGCTACTGCTGTCGACAACCAACATATGAAGACCCCTCCTAGAACAGGAATGCGCCGGTTAATAAATAATTGAGAATTCTAGAAATTTTTCCGTTACATGCCATTGCGATAAAGAATGTAGTCCAGCGCACGAACAGTTTTTTTACCCACAATAGGGTCTATTTGTTTTTGCGTGTTGACGATTCCGTATTTATTTTTCAGCACCAGTATGCGGTTTTGATCAAACGAACCGTACACATTCTTCATCAAGTCATCTCTCTGGCTTTGTGGGTATTTGCCGTCCCCGTCTTCCTCATGAATATCCATCAAGGCATTTAATAAGTGCCCAATGTGAACTCCTCTTTCATTAGGCATGATGTGTGCAGGATCGCTTGTTAACATAGCAACAAAGCGATTCTTTACTGGAAGACCACCTGTGACTTGATTGAAATTGAAGCGTATAGATTTGAATTTGTAGCTTGGATCTACCATTACTTTATTCAGACTGGCTTGGTCAACAACTAACATGTGATAACTCCTTTGGTTGTGCAAATAGGGTGATAAAACGAGATGCTGCGGATTAAAAAAGCCCTCTGCGCAAACGCTCAGAGGGCCCCTTATTTTTGTAGATGTTTAACGCACGTCAGTAGTACGCGTATCCCAGCCAAACACAGCTTCACCACCCAGCGAGCCATCGGCCTTTTGTGGTTTGTACTTGTACTCGATATCACCGTAGGCTAAAGATACATGGTCAGTCACTTCTCCACCGGTGCCGGCGCTTACCTGGAAGCTGGTGATAAAAACTTCTTTCAGGTTGATAATCAAAAAGTCTTCTTGCTTGCCGCCAGCCAGAGACATGGAAACAGTGGCTGTTTTGAAATGGTTACCACCTGCGCACTTTTGGGATAGTGCTATGGAGGAGATATCGTACTTCTTGACGAAGTGCATGTTTTCGGGCTTGCCTTTACCTACGGCCATGCCGCCACCGCTGCTGTTGCTGGCGTTGGTAACGCTCCAGTCCCAGCTTTGCAGTGCGATCTCGTCTTTGTGTTTTGCATGGGTGGATTCACCTTTTACGCCGTCTAGTTTTAAGTGGCAGTCGATAGTCATGTTAGTACTCCGTTCAGTTAAAAATGCGGCTAGCCGCGTGGGTTGGTTAATCACTCGCTTTAGGGCTTCATGGTGTACATAGAGCCTTAGTGCGCATCAATAGAACGAGAACTGTCAATGGTTTTCAAAGATTGTTTTACTGGCCTTGCAAATATATGAAATCAATTTGCATGTTATTGTTTATGCGCCTTTTGCTGAACTCAAAGAAAATGCCGCTTGAAACGGCATTTTCTGATTGATACTGGCCTGAGTCTAACCACCAGCCTTACCCGATGGCAGTTTAGACACCAAGCGCAACGACACGGTAAGGCCTTCCAACTGGTAGTGCGGACGCAGGAAGAACTTGCTGCTGTAGTAGCCTGGATTGCCTTCAATTTCTTCCACAATCACTTCTGCTGCAGCCAGAGGTTTTTGTGCCTTGGTAGTTTCTGAGGAGTTAACTGGATCGCCGTCCACATAGTTCATGATCCAGGCGTTCAGCCAGCGCTGCATTTCGTCTTTTTCTTTGAAGCTACCGATCTTGTCGCGCACGATGCACTTGAGGTAGTGCGCAAAGCGGTTGCAGGCAAACAAGTAGGGCAGGCGTGCGGCCAAGTTGGCATTGGCCGTGGCGTCGGGGTCGTCATATTCCGCAGGCTTGTTGAGTGACTGGGCACCGATGAAGGCAGCAAAGTCGGAGTTTTTGCGGTGGATGAGGGACAGCAAACCGGCCTTGGACAGCTCGGCCTCGCGGCGGTCGCTGATGGCAATCTCAGTGGGGCACTTTTGGTCTACACCGCCGTCGTCAGTAGGGAAGGTGTGCAGTGGCAGATTTTCTACCGCGCCGCCCGACTCGATGCCGCGGATGCGCGAACCCCAGCCGTATTGTTTGTACGAGCGGTTGATGTTGGTGGCCATGGCATAGGCTGCGTTGGCCCAGGCGTATTTGCTGTGGTCGGCACCGGCGGTGTCTTCTTCAAAGTCAAACTCTTCTACCGGGTTGGTGTTGGCACCGTAGGGCGTGCGGGCCAAGAAGCGGGGCATGCACATGCCCAGGTATTTGGAGTCGTCTGACTCGCGCAGGCTGCGCCAGCCTGCGTACTCGGGGGTGGAGAATATCTTGGTCAAATCGCGTGGGTTGGCCAGCTCTTGCCAGGACTCCATTTGCATGAGGGACGGGCCTGCGCCAGTAATAAAGGGCGCGTGGGCCGAAGCAGCGATTTTGGCCATCTCACCCAGCAGCTCCACATCGGGTGGGCTTTGGTCAAAGTGGTAGTCGCCTACGATGGCGCCAAAGGGCTCGCCACCAAATTGACCATATTCCTCTTCATACACTTTTTTGAACAGTGGGCTTTGGTCCCAAGCTGCACCTTTGAAGCGTTTGAGGGTTTTGCCCAGCTCTTGCTTGGAGATGTCCATCACGCGGATTTTCAGATGCTCATCGGACTCGGTGTTGTTCACCATGTAGTGCAGGCCGCGCCACGCGCCTTCGAGTTTTTGGAATTCGGCGTTGTGCAAAATGGCGTTGACCTGTGCCGAGAGTTTTTCGTCTATCGCGGCGATCATGGCGTTGATAGACTGGGTAACGTCTTTGCCGATCAGCTTGGTTTGGCTCAGCGCTTGCTGTGCCAGGGTTTGCACGGCGGCTTCGACAGCGCTTTTGGCCTCGTTGCTGCGGGGTTTAAATTCTTTTTGCAGTAGGGATGCGAAGTCGCCGCCTTCATAGGTGACGCCTTGTATTGCACTGTCTTGGGCAAGTTGTTCAGCCATATTGATTCTCCTGGTGTGGTTGCTTAAACGGGTGGTGTGGCTTTAGGCGGCTGGTGGCGCAGCGTCTTCGGCTTTTTTGCTGGCGGCCAGGCTTTGCAGCAGTGCTGGGTCTTCCATTACTTTGGCCAGCAGCTCTTCTGCGCCGCCTTTACCGTCCATGTAGGTCACCAGGTTAGACAGCTGGGTACGGGCTTCTAACAGTTTGTTCAGCGAGTCCACCTTGCGGGCCACGTTGGCGGGGGAGAAGTCGTCCATGCTTTCAAAGGTAATGTCTACCTTCATATCGCCCTCGCCTGTCAGGGCGTTGGGAACCGAGAAAGCGGCACGGGGCTTCATGGCCTTCATGCGGGTGTCGAAGTTGTCGGTGTCAAACTCTAGAAACTTGCGGTCACCTATTGGGGCTAATGGGTCAGCAGGTTTGCCTGACAGATCGGCCAGCACGCCCATGATGAAGGGGAGCTGCACCTTTTTTTGCGCACCGTAGAGTTCGACATCGTATTCAATTTGAACTCGGGGAGCGCGGTTGCGGGCGACGAATTTTTGACTGCTAGTGGCCATGGTGGTTTCCTTAGGTTAGTGAACGGTATGAAACTGAGAGGGATGGATAAATGAAGGTTTTTAGAGATTGAAGAGGTGGGATTACGGCGGTCGACCGGTGATGTTTTGGATGCTGCCCAGCGCATCGGGCGCCAAGTCGTTCATGATGTCTATAAAGCTCACGCCCACCAGGCGCTTGGCGCGCTGGATCAGCAGCGGGGCGGGGTTGCCGGGCTCGGTTCTTTCCAAAAACGCAATCACTTTGTCAAGCATGAGCAGCGCGTCTTGGCGGTTGTTGATCTCGCCGCGAATAGCGCCGCCAGAGCTGGCAACGGCCACTGCAGCGCCAGCGCCTGCCTGTTCGCCTGCTGCATCGGCCTCAGCGCCTGTGGCTGTGCCTGTAGCGGTCTGGCATGCCTGGCGCAGCACATGGGTAATGCCGCGCAGGGGCTTGAGGTCAATATCAGCAGCTCTGCCGGTTTTGTCCTCGATAAGGGCTTCAAGTTTTTGTACCAAAGCAGCTACGCCAATGGCCGTCTCGATCACCTCGGGCTGGGCGGCGTAGATGTCTTGCAGCGCACCCTCTACCTGCGCCATGGTGTAACCCGGGTCGCTGCCAGAGGGGGCTAATTTGCTGTGGGCAATGGCCAGGTCGCGCACCCGAATGGCGCCCACGGTGCGGGAGGTGCCTATGGCGCAGTCGTACAGGTCGCGCAGCACGATGCAGCCGTTGTTGCTGTCGCCCAGCGGTGCCAGGGCGTTGAGCCGCATGGTG
>JAYVDN010000221.1:0-3074 GCA_043749385.1 Polaromonas sp. | reverse complement strand
AGCAACTACTTGCAAGCGCCAAATAAATGATTGGAACGGGGGAAACCAAACGGGGGGATTGGTAGGCGCAATTGGACTCGAACCAACGACCCCCACCATGTCAAGGTGGTGCTCTAACCAGCTGAGCTATGCGCCTATGAGTCGATAGCGAAGTATACCACGCGCAGCGGCACGCACTCCTACACAGGCTGGTTTACAGGCTCTTGTTTTAAGGTTTTCAGGCCCGTAGCCCAATAGAATATCGCGGAAACAGCTATGAAATTAATAGTTTACACAGCTTGACTTGGGGCGAAAACCCATGAACCCAGCGGTGTTCCGACTCGATCCTGGTGCAGTTAAAACTGCACCCCTTTGGTCAGCGCCCCGTCCACCACCAGGTTCGTGCCGGTAATAAAGCTGGCAGCCGGGCTGGCCAAAAAGGCTGCTGCGTTGGCCATTTCTTGCGGCGTGCCCATGCGGCCGGTGGGGTTCATGGCCAGGGCCTGTTTGTACAGCGCGGGGTTCCCATGTTCGATTTGGTTCCACACGCCGCCCGCAAAGTAGGTGTTGCCGGGGGATACCGAGTTGGCGCGGATGTTTTTGCCTGCCAAGTGGTAGGCCAGGCCTTGGGTGTAGTGGATGATGGCCGCCTTGAATGCGCCATAGGGGCCTGCGGCAAAGTCGATCTCGCGGCCCGATACGCTGGAGATCGTGACGATGGAGGCTTTGCTGCTTTTCTCCAAATAGGGCATGGCGGCGTTCACGAGGCGCACCGTGCCCATCATGTCCACATTGAAGCCGCTTTGCCAACCTGCCTCGTCGTTGGCAATGGCCAGCGCGCTCACGTTGGCCACCACAATGTCGATGCCGCCCAGCGCCTTGGCAGCGTCGTCTACCCATGCAGCCAGGGCCTTGGCATCGCCCACATCAGCTACGCGGGCAAACACGGTGACGCCGTACTTTGCAAAGTCAGCGGCGGTTTGCTTGACCTCCTCGGCATTGCGGGCGCACAGCGCTACGTGCGCGCCCTCTGCCGCCAGCGTTTGCGCGATAGCGCGGCCAATGCCTTTGGTGCCGCCGGTGACGATGGCTTTGAGTCCTTTGAGTCCGAGATCCATGATGGCTCCTTGTTTGTGATGAAAAAAAGTGATGCATATCGCACTGCATTGCAGCCGCTTCAAGCCGGCGCAAGGTATTTTTTACTGATGCCCGCACCCACGGTGTATTTGGGATCAACAAAGTTACCCAGCCGCACCACGCCGCATTGGCTGAGCATCATGTAGGCGTCCCAGCGGTCGTAGCCGTATTCAGCCTCCATCCACAGGATGAGTTCTTTGTAGGCTATGCGCGCTGCATCTTCCAGCGGCCGGGCGCTGCCAATGGCCATGATGACGGCCTCGTTTTCCAGGCGCGGCCATTCCACCTGCCAGCCTTTGATCAGGTCTACCTGGATCGTGGTGGTGCTGGAAAATTCCACGGCCGTGCCGCACACCTCGCCGTCACCCTGGCAGGCATGCGCGTCGCCAATAAACAGCCGGCCACCGGGGCTGCGCACCGGCAGGTAGGTGATGCTGCCGGGGCCCATATCAGGCAGGTCCATATTGCCACCGTGCGCGTCGGGCGTGAGGGTATTGATGGAGTCGATCTCGGGCGAGCAACTGAGCGTGCCGATATGCGGCTTGTAGGGCAAGGTGACGCGCTTGCTCCAGTACACGCCGTTCTCGTCCACATCCACTTTGCGCACGATCTCGGGCAGCGAATCGGCCAGCATGGCGGTGAGCGCCGTGCCGCTGAGCGCGCCAAACTGCGGAATCATCGCGCAGGTGCCGCGTGGGTTGGGGCCGCGTGGGGCCATGGACTCGATGTACACCGCCAGCACGTCGCCCTTGACAGCACCCTCCACCATGATGGGGCCGTTTTGCGGGTTGACAAAGGGCATCGCCAGCACGCGGGATGGCAGGTCTTGCTCGGTTTTCACCGCGCCTTCAAACGCGTCGCGTGTCTCCACCACCACCCGGTCGCCGGGGCGCACCTTCAGCACGGGGTCGGTGTACGGGCCGATGGTGTAGTGGTATTTTCCCTGCTGGGCTTCGGTGAGTGAATGCGTCTCAGGTGGGCGGCCTTGGGCCAGGCCCCGGGTGCGCATGATGGAGTGGTTTAGCCATGTCATAGATGTCTCTCTTTCTCTATAAGGCCAGTTGTATAAAATCCAAAATTCCGTTCAAACTGAGCTTGGCCTGTCCTGAGCTTGTCGAAGGGTCGAAGTCCTTGCGAACCCTTCGACAAGCTCAGGGCGAACGGTGCATATTTCATGGGGGCTGGGTTGAGGGTTTAACCGTGCACACCGGTGTACTGGCTCATCACGCTCAGATCACCCAGGTGCTCGCGGGGAATCTCGTCGCCCACCTGGCCGCGTTTGATGACCAGCACACGTTGCGACACGGTGGCGATAAATTCCAGGTTCTGCTCGACTAGGACAATCGTCAACTGCATGCGGTCGCGTAGCGAGGCCAGGGTTTCGGCAATTTCTTCGATGATCGAGGGCTGGATACCTTCGGTAGGTTCGTCTAGCAGCAGCAGCGTGGGTTGGCCCACCAGCGCACGCGCCAGTGCCAACAATTGCTGCTCGCCACCCGACAGCGAACCGCCCAGCCTGCCCAGCAGCGGCTTGAGGCGCGGAAAATCCTCCAGCAAGGCGTCAATGGGCCGCATGGAAGTTTCACCGGTCTTGACCAAGCCCATGCGCAGGTTGTCCAGGGCCGTCAGCGTGGGAAATATCTCGCGGCCTTGCGGCACATAGGCCATGCCCAGCTTGGCGCGCGCATGCGGCGCGTAGCGGGTGATGTCGACATCGTTCAAATGCACCGTGCCCGCGTTGGAACGCAGTGCGCCGATGAAGGTGCGCAGCAGCGTAGTCTTGCCCATGCCGTTGTGGCCCAGGATGCCCACCGATTCGCCCCGCGCAATGGTCAACGAGATGTCGTACAACACAGGAATCAAGCCATAGCTTGCGTACAGACCAGAAACTTGTAGCATAGGCAACTCCACTCTCAGTGCGGCTTCTTGCCAAGGTAGATCTGCTGGACCAAAGGATC
>JAYVDN010000220.1:0-2316 GCA_043749385.1 Polaromonas sp. | reverse complement strand
GCCCCATAAACGAATCTGTGGTGGTGGAAAACTTCTATGAATCAGCAGAAGTAGATGAGCCTGCATCACCAGAGACCGACTGGCCGATTGTGGTGGAAGGTATGACCCGAGGGCTGACTTTCAATGTGCAGATAACCGTCTGGATCAGCTCACTCGGTAGAATCGAGCGTGTGGAAGCGATTCAAATACAACCAGAAAGCGAAAAAGTGCGGCTTAGCTTGCAGTCGATGGTGGGTACCATGGTGCGACCTGCATTACGTGCTGGAGTCAATGTAGCCAATAAACGTAACATCGAGTTGTGGTTAACCCAATAGGTAGCGCATTGGTCATGCACGATAAGAAACACTTTGCTCAACACTTAGCCGAACAAGCAAAATACACCAGCAACCCTAATCCAAAAGTAGGCTGCAGTATTCGCTCACCCTCAGACATCGCGCTAGGGCAAGGCCATACCCAACCCCCGGGCCTTGCCCACGCCGAAGTCATGGCCTTGCGCGATGCAGCGGCAAAAGGTCACTCTGTAAAAGGCGCTACTGCCTACGTCAGCTTAGAGCCCTGCTCCCACTATGGCCGCACGCCGCCGTGCTGCAACGCGCTGATAGACGCGGGCATTGGCAAAGTGGTGGTGGCGATTTTGGACCCTAACCCTTTGGTATCTGGCCGTGGCGCGCACATGCTGCGAGCCTCTGGCATAGAGGTAGAGGTGCTGCCGCCAGATAGCCCGGAGGCCATGGCCTCGCGCGAGCTCAACATTGGGTTTTTCAGCCGCATGGTGCGAAAAACGCCCTGGGTACGCATGAAGGTAGCTGCCTCGCTCGATGGGCAAACCGCTCTGGCGAACGGCCAAAGCCAATGGATTACCGGCCCCGCTGCCCGCGCCGATGGCCACGCTTGGCGCGCCCGCGCCTGCGCCGTGTTGACCGGCATAGGCACCGTGCTTCAAGATGACCCGCTGCTGGATGTGCGCTATGTGGACACCCCACGCCAGCCCCACTTGGTGATTGTGGACAGCAGGCTAGAAACACCGCCGCGCGCCAAGCTATTTGCCACCTTGGGCAAGCGCCCCGTTGCGCCAGAGCTGGCAGCCAAGTTCAATCTATCACCGGAAGCTATCGACTCCATAGCTGGCCGCGCAATTTACATCTACGCTGCCGTACCTAACGCAGCTAAACAGGCTGCGTTAGAAGCACAGGGTGCCACCGTTATCTACATGCCCGAAAAAACTGCCGGCAACCCAGAGCATGCCAAGGTTGACCTGCAAGCCATGGTGCTTGACCTGGCAAAGCGAGAAATCAACGAGCTGCATGTGGAAGCGGGTTTTAAGCTCAACGGCTCATTGCTCAAGGCAGGCGTGGTTGATGAAGTGCTTGTGTACACCGCCCCCAAGCTGCTAGGCCCCGGCATGGGCATAGCCAACACTCCCGCACTGGCTCAGCTGAGTGACGCAGTAGAACTAGACTTTAAGTCAGCCGACTTGGTAGGCGAAGACCTGCGCATAGTGGCCCGGCTACGCGGGCGAGACAAATTTTAAACGCTCGCACCAGGGGAGATTGGTCTGTAAACCCATGAAATATGGCGAGAATGGCTATTGAATGTGTAGTATTTCAGGCTGAATGACTCCAGGTGTAATTTTGCGAAGTGTGCTGCTACGCACGCCAAATCCACCCCAAACCCTGCGAAAATAACGTTTATGTTTACAGGCATCATTACAGGTGTGGGGCGCATCGCCGCTATCTACCCGCTGGGAAGCTCATCTCTTCATGGCAAGCGGCTTACCATTGCCACGCCTACTGGCTATTTGGACGATGTGGGCTTGGGCGACAGCATTGCGCTGAACGGCGCGTGCATGACGGTCACCTCGCTGGACGTGGCTGCCGGGCAGTTCAGCATCGACATTTCGGCTGAATCACTGGACAAAACCGCAGGACTGGACGCACAAGGCACGGTCAATTTAGAAAAAGCCTTGCGCGCGCATGACCGCTTGGGCGGGCACATTGTCAGCGGGCATGTGGATGGCGTGGGCCGCGTTGCCTACTTTGCCCAGGTGGGCGAGAGCTGGGAGCTGCGGGTGCTGTGCCCATTGACTTTGGCCAAATACCTCGCCTACAAGGGTTCGATCACCGTCAACGGCGTAAGCTTGACCGTCAACACCGTGCGCGATATGCCTGAAGGCTGCGAAGTAAGCATTAACCTGATACCCCACACCGTGAGCAACACGGCGCTAGGCGCGCTCTGTAGCGGATCGGCCGTAAATATTGAAATTGACACCGTCGCGCGCTATGTGCAGCGCATGCTGTCGCTGTCTGGCACGGCCAA
>JAYVDN010000219.1:0-3905 GCA_043749385.1 Polaromonas sp. | reverse complement strand
TCCAGGTGGTATTCGCGCACGTCTTTGCCGTCCCTGATCATGCGGGCGCACAGCTGCATGGCGCGGATGTGGGCACCGGCGCTGATCTGCGCGGCGCGGCGCATGGTGGCGATCTCGTGCGCGTCTTTGACCATGCGCATTTCGTCCAAGATGCTGCACAGGTCGCGCTGCTGCTCGGGGCACAGCGCGCCGTAGCGCACGCGGGCGCGCACCTTGCCCAGCCAGCCGTCTACGCGCGTCTCCAGGCCTTTGTGGATCGCGAAGGGGTACCACACGGTGTGCTGGTTTTCCAGCAGTTTGGGTAGGTGTTGCTCTATCTCGGTGTTGGAGTGGGCTGCGGAGAGGCCCAGGGCCTCGGGTGCGGCCTCGGGGCCCAGGCGGTAGCCATCCCAGATCTCGCGCTCTTTGTCTTTGGGTTGGCAAAACAGGGTGGTCTTGCCGTCGGACTGGATGACCAGCGTCGCACCCGGCTCGGTAAAGCCGGTGAGGTAGTAAAAGTAGCTGTCATGCCGGTACAAAAAGTCGCTGTCGCGGTTGCGCGGCCGCTCGGGGGCGGTGGGCACGATGGCGATGCGGTCTTTGCCCAGTTGGGCGGCTACGCGGGCGCGGCGCTCGGCGTACAGGGCGTGGGGGGTGGCGTTGTTCATACCCCTATTTTGACTGCGAAAACGTAAACTTGCAGTATGGGTTTTCCAAGGCCTCGAAACACAGGCTGTCAGCCTGGCGCGGAAGCTTTTGGGCAAGCGCTGGGACGGGCGGCCGAGGGATAGACTACAACTGGTTGAGCTGTGCCAGCCGCTCGGGCGTCCCCACATCCGTCCACACCCCTGTAAACAGCTCGGCGCTTACGCGCCCCGCATTCATCGCCGCGCGTAGCAGTGGGGCTAGCGCGGCTTTCACGCCCTGCGGGTTGCCCGCAGGCACATCACAATAGGGTGGGGCGAACAAGGCGTGTTTATACAGGCCAATGGTGCTGTAGGTGTGCAGTGCGTGGCCTGCGTCTTTGGGCAAGTTGAGTGCCAAGCCCTCGGCCGATAAACCAAAGTCGCCACGCGGGTTGTGCGCTGGGTTGGGCACTAGCCAGATGTGGGCTAGTTTGTCGGACTGGGCAAACTTGTCGTACGCGGCGCGGCTGTAGGCAAACGTGGGTGTAAACACATCGCCTGCCAGCACCCAAAATACCTCGGCCAGCTGCGGCAGCGCAGGGCAGATGCCGCCTGCGGTCTCTAGCGCGTAGCCAAAGTCCACGCCTTCGTGCGAGTAAGTGATTTGCAGCCGCTCACTATTTAATAGCTGCTCCCGCGATATTTTATTGGGCTGTAACCCTAAAAGGTTTGAAAAATAGGCTTCTATCTGCTCCCCCAGCCACGCGGTGTTCACCACTTGCTGGCCAAAGCCGTTGGCGGCCAGTGCCTGCATGGGCCACTGCATCAGCGGTGTGCCATGTACCTGCAAAAGCGGCTTGGGGCAGGTGTCAGTCAGAGGCCGCATGCGCTCGCCACGGCCTGCGGCGAGGATGATGGCTTGGGCTTTAGACGCGGGCGTGGAAGAGGACAAAAAAACGGGCATGACGTGATTATCATGCCCGTGTACCTGCTTGCTGCCCATGCAAGCAGCGGACGGCAAAGATTAACGCAAGTTAATGGTGAAAGTGGGGTTAGCCACGCAGCCTGGGGTAAACACAAAGCTGGAGCCAGGGAGTGCAGCTTGCTGCTCTGCGGCTGCGGCTGCCAGCTCACTGTTGCTCGCTGAGCACTCGGCAGCGGACAAAAGCCCAACGTAGCAGATGTTCGCGACATTTACGCCGCCGAAGCTCATGGCCAGACCACACCGCGCGGTGCCTGCTGTGCCAGTGCCGATGCCGCTGATGGTGATGACGTTGCCGCCGTTAAACGAGACCGTGATGGGCTGTCCATTGATGGTATTGTAAGCCGAGTTGTAGCTGGCACTGAAGGTTGCAAATGTAGAAGTAGCCATGGCCGTGCTCATCAAGCTACCGAGGCTGACGCCCGGGTTGTTTGCCAAATACTGCGACAGTGCGCGCAAAGACCTGCCGTAATCGTTCAGTGTGCCCGTGACGCTCGGCACGGTGGTCAAAATATTGGTACCGCTCAAGCCCAAACCAGCTGCAATATTGGTAGCGGAGGTGTTGAACGCAGCAGCAGTAGGCGCAGAGCTACCGCTATAGGTGTAGGCCATCGTGGTCAACGGGGTCACCATGCCAGTGACAGTGCCACCGTTGGTGGTGAGCACGGTGCGCATAGGGGCTGTTAAAGACTTGGTGGTTCGGCTGGCCTCGTCGGTGTAGCTGCCGCCACTCACTTCCACCAGCACATCCCCCGAAAAGGTGGTGGCGACCGTGTAAGCGCCTGTGATGGAGGTGGTGGTGGTCACCAGTACCGCGCCAGTCAAGGCGTCTTTGATGGTGACAGTCGCGCCATTGACGGGGCCCTTCACGGCATTGCCTGTGATGGTGGTGCTGACCACGGGTGGGGGTGTGCTTGCTACAGGCGTGCTGTCGCTGCCGCCACCGCACGCCGCAAGTGTCAGCGCAGCCGTGAGGGTGCTGATCCAGAGGGAAATTTTACGCATTTGGTTACTCCAATAAAAGTTAAGTCACGAATGTTATGCGTGGCATGGGTGTGCCGCCATCCCCCATTTAAGGGGTGTACACATTTAGACTAGTTGAGTGGATTGGCCGCGCTGAATTTGCTGTCGCGCTACATGCACTGCATCAAACAACACCAGCAACGCGTCCATCAACGCATGGGCTTTGGCGCTGTGGTCGCCGCCAAAGTTGCACACATACACGTCCAGTGTCACACCGCGTTGCTCGGGCCAGGTGTGCACGCACAGGTGGCTTTCGGCCAGCAGCACGGTGGCTGTCACGCCACCGGGGCTGGCATCGCCGCCAAGCCCTGGCGTCGTAGACGGAAAGGTGTGGAACAGCTGGGCCACGCTTTGCAGGCCCGCTGCCTGCACCGCTTGCACACAGGCTGCGCCCAGGCGCGCGGCATCGGTCAACCAGGCGCTGTCGCACTGGCATTCGGTCAAATCAGCGGTGAGGTGCAGGCCTTGCATAGGGCTTTACTGTACGGGATGTTGTGCGTGTTTATTAAGTGCTTTCGCCGCCGTGGCAGCTAAATGAAGCCAGCGGGCCCGCCAGCCCGGTAAAATACCGGGTTTTCCCCCTCCAGCGATCCAAGCCCTTTGTTCCGGCAGCCTCCCATGACACACAACACCAAAGATATGGCCAACGCAATCCGCGCATTGGCAATGGACGCAGTGCAAGCTGCTAATTCGGGCCACCCCGGCGCGCCCATGGGCATGGCCGACATGGCCGTAGCCCTATGGGGCCGCCATTTAAAACACAACCCAGCCAACCCGCACTGGGCCGACCGCGACCGCTTTGTGCTGTCTAACGGCCATGCGTCGATGCTGATTTATTCTTTGTTGCACCTCACAGGCTACGACCTGCCGATGAGTGAGCTGAAGAACTTTCGCCAGTTCCACAGCAAAACCGCAGGCCACCCCGAGGTGGACGTGACCCCGGGTGTAGAAACCACCACTGGCCCGCTGGGCCAGGGCCTCACCAACGCGGTCGGCATGGCGCTGGCAGAAAAATTATTGGCGGCTGAATTTAACCAGCCCGGCCACGCTATCGTCGGCCACCACACTTATGTCTTCATGGGCGACGGTTGCCTGATGGAAGGCATCAGCCACGAGGCCTGCGCGTTGGCGGGCGCCTGGAAGCTGAACAAGCTGATCGCCCTGTACGACGACAACGGCATCAGCATCGACGGCAACGTAGCGCCCTGGTTCATCGACAACACCGCCATGCGTTTCACCGCCTACGGCTGGAATGTGATTGGCCCTGTCGATGGTCAAGATGCCCAAGCGGTCTC
>JAYVDN010000218.1:0-2284 GCA_043749385.1 Polaromonas sp. | reverse complement strand
TCGGGCCGGTAGTGCTTGCGGTAGAACGCATACAGCGCCTCTAGCGGCACGTTTTCTACATCACTCTTGGCACCCAGCGTGCTGTGCCGGTAGCCATGAAAACTGTAGGCCGTGCCGCGCATGCGGTCGCCCAGCACGCGGCCGGGGTCGTTCTCGGCGCGCTCAAACTCGTTGCGCACTACGGTCATTTCGCTGTCCAGGTCGGCGCGGGTAAATTTGGCCTGCGTCATTTGCCCGGCCAGCCAGCCCAGCATGTAGTCCATACGCTCGGTGGCTTTGTCGTCGCTGCTTAAAAAGCTGGCAAAGTAGTTGGTGCGGTCAAAGTTGGTGGTGCCGTTAAAGCGCATCGCCAGCGCCGCCATATCGGTTTTGGGGTTTTGCACCTTGCCGCTGGCCTTGAACAGCATGTGCTCCAGCAGATGGGCCGAGCCGGTCTCGCCCGCGCTCTCGTGGCGTGAGCCGACCTTGTAGGTGATGTTGACGGTGGCCACCGGCTTGGTAGCATCGGGCACCAGCAGCACCTGTAGGCCGTTGGGCAGGCTGTATTCGCTGATGTTGTCCAACGTGCGTACCAAGCTAAGTACCGGGGTTAGCGCTGAAGCAGAAGGCAGGCTGGGCGCCGGTGGGGGTGAGTCGGTTTGGGCAGTGGCTAGCACGCTGGCAAAGCACAGGGTAAAGCACATGGTGAAGGCGGCGGCGATAGGGGTCATCCCCACACTGTAAACTGCTTGCCTATGCACAGCCCTAGTGAAAACGCCCATTTTTTGCAACTCGCCTTGGACGAGGCCTGCGCCGCCCGACAGGCAGGTGAGGTGCCCGTGGGTGCCGTAGTGGTGCGCCATGGCCAAGTCATCGCCACGGGCCGCAACGCGCCCATTGGCGCGCACGACCCCACGGCCCATGCCGAAATAATGGCCCTGCGCGCAGCAGCCGCCGCTTTAGGTAACTACCGTCTGGACGACTGCGAGCTGTATGTGACGCTAGAGCCCTGCGCCATGTGCGCCGGTGCGATGCTGCATGCGCGCCTCAAAAGGGTGGTGTACGGCGCGCCAGACGCTAAAACCGGCGCGGCAGGCTCAGTCGTCAATCTGTTCGCCAATACTGCATTGAACCACCACACCGAAGTCATAGATGCTGCGAAATTAGGAGCTGATTGCGCAAGTATTGCAAGCGATAGCGGCCAATTGTTGCAAGATTTTTTCGCCAGTAAACGGCAGGAGCTGCGTATGCAAAAAACCATTAACCACCCGCTGCGCGACGACGCGCTACGCACCCCCGACGCCGCTTTTGCCCTGCTACTCGGCTACCCTTGGCCACCTCAGTATGTGAGCGACCTGCCCAGCCTGGCCGGGCTGCGCATGCACTACCTGGATGAAGGACAAAGTAAAGACCAAAGCGCAGCGCAAGACCAGACCACCTACCTGTGCCTTCACGGCAACCCCGCGTGGAGCTACCTGTACCGCAAGATGATCCCCATCTTCACCGCCAGCGGCGCGCGTGTGGTGGCATCCGACCTCATTGGCTTTGGTAAGTCAGACAAGCCCAAAAAAGACAGCTTTCACAGCTTCTCGTGGCACCGGCAAAGCCTGTTGGAGCTGGTGGAACGGCTAGACTTAAAAAACATCGTTCTGGTAGTGCAAGACTGGGGCGGCCTGCTGGGCCTCACACTGCCCATGGCCGCGCCGCAGCGCTACAAAGGCCTGGTGGTGATGAACACGACGCTGGCAACTGGAGAGCTGCCTCTGTCCCCTGGTTTCATAGCCTGGCGCGACATGTGCGCCAAAAATCCGGCATTCGACATCGCCCGACTGTTCGCCCGCGGTAACCCACAAATGAGCCCCGCCGAGTGCACCGCTTACATGGCCCCATACCCCGACACGGGCCACCGCGCCGCCACCCGCGCCTTCCCGCCCATGGTGCCCGAGTTTGCCGACTCTGACGGCGCAGCGGTGAGCCGTGAGGCCATGGCTTTTTGGCAAACCCAGTGGAGTGGCACCAGCCTGATGGCCATTGGCCAGCAAGACCCCGTGTTGGGCGAGCCGGTGATGCGTGGTTTGCAGCAGATGATTCGCGGCTGCCCCGAGCCCATGCTGCTACCCGAGGCGGGGCATTTTGTGCAAGAGCATGGGGAGACTATTGCGCGTCGGGCGGTGATGCTCTTCGCTGTTTGAAGGCTTGCGTCCGCTTGCGATCACGTTGTCGTTCGAAGACTCGTAACCTGACTCTAGGGTTTTGCTGAGCTCGCTCTGGTGCTTGGCGTGCACAGCTCCGCGGCTGTCCCCCG